>CALISK010000051.1 GCA_938041625.1 uncultured Tenacibaculum sp.
ACTTCATGGATTGTAGAATACGGTGATTCTGGCTTTATTCCTGGAGAAGGAACAGCTGTAACTGCAAATACAAATAACTATACATTAAATAATCTACCTTCTAATTCGGAGATAGAATTTTATGTAAAATCAACCTGTGGAAGTAATCCTGGTGAAGATGATAGTTCTCCTATTGGTCCTTTTAAAATTAAAATGCTTTGTGGTGTATTTACAGCACCTTATAGTTTTAATGTAGAAGATCAAAATACCAATACTATTATTGAAAATTGCTGGAGTGGAAATCCTGAAACCCATCAAGATAATTATTACTGGTTAGCAAAACAATCAACTTTTTATCAAGGCAATACGGGACCATATAAAGCAAATACAGGTAATAATTATTTTAGTGTTGGAGATAACGGAAGTACTCTTAATGATGAAGCTAATCTATTATCTCCTATAATTGATATCTCGTCTTTAACAACACCTACTTTAAATTTCCATTCTTTTATGCATGGAGAAGATATCGTGAGTCTTCATGTAGATATCTTTAATAACGGAAGTTGGACTGAAGACGTTTTTGTTATCAATGGTCAACAACAAGAATCAAGTGTTGATTTCTGGGAAGAACATTTTATTGATTTATCAGCATATACAAATCAAATTCAGGTACGATTTAGAAGTATTTCTAACGGGAATTATAATAACGAAGTTGCTATTGATGATATCAATGTTTACAATTTACCTAGTTGTATTAAACCTTCTAATTTAGAATATACCAATGTAACTGCAACTTCTGTTGATTTATCTTGGACTGCAAATGGTGTTGGTACTTCTTGGATTGTTGAATATGGTAATCCTGGATTTATTCCTGGCACAGGTAACTCAGTTATTGCTAATAACAATAATTATACTTTAGAAAACTTACCTTCAAACTCACAAGTAGATATTTATATAAAATCAACTTGCGGAAATAATCCCGGAGAAAATGATAGTGATACTATTGGTCCTATCAAAATTAAAACTCCTTGTGATATTTTTACTGCCCCGTATACTTTTAATGTAGAAGATCAAATTGCAAATACAACAATTCAAAATTGTTGGAGTGAAGAAACTGATAGATCTTTAACTAACTTTTTTTGGATCGCAAAAAATTCAAGACTTTACCCATATACTACCGGTCCTTATAAAGCTAACTCAAGAAATAGTTATTTCTCTACTACAAACTATGGAAGTACTGCTAACGATGAAGCTATTTTACTTTCTCCAATAATTGATATTTCTTCTTTAACTACCCCTACTCTTAACTTTCATTCATTTATGTATGGCGAAAATATTGGTAGTTTAAAAGTAGATCTTTTTTATAATGGAACATGGAATGAGGATATTTTTGTTATCGATGGTCAACAACAAGAGTCTAGTACTGATTTTTGGGAAGAACATTTTATTGATTTATCAACCTATACTGGTCAAATTCAAGTCCGTTTTAGAGCGATTACTAATGGTAGTAATAATAATGAAATAGCTATCGATGATATTAATGTTTATGACTTACCTAACTGCATTAAACCATCGAATTTAACCTATACTAATGTTAATGATACTTCTGTTGATTTATCTTGGACAGCCAATGGTAATGGAACTTCTTGGATTGTTGAATACGGTGCTACTGGTTTTACTGTTGGTTCTGGTACTACCGTTATTGCTAATTCAAATAATTATACTTTAGAAAATTTATCCTCTAACTCTGAGATAGATATCTATATCAAATCAACCTGCGGTAATAATCCAGAAGAAGACGATAGTGCAGCTATTGGGCCTATAAAAATTAAAACCCCTTGTAGTGCTTTTAGCGCCCCTTGGTATTATGATGTAGAAAATCAAAACACGAATTCGGTAATTGCTGATTGTTGGAACGGTAATCCTCAAATTCTTCAAGATAATTATTATTGGGCCACTCAAAATTCTAGACAAAGTAATACCACTGGACCTAATCAAACTAATTCTAGAAATAAATATTTCAGTGCCGAATCAAATAATAGTATTGTTTCAAATGAAGCTAATTTATTATCTCCTATAATAGATATATCCTCTTTAAACATACCTTCTTTAAACTTTTTTACTTTTATGTATGGAGAAAATATTGGTAGTTTAAAAGTAGATATTTTTAATAATGGAACTTGGAATGAAGGTATATTTGTTCTAACTGGGCAACAACAAGAGTCTAACAATGATTCATGGAGAGAACATTTTATTGATTTATCAGCTTATACTGGAGAAATACAAATACGATTTAGAGCTAGTTCAAACAGTAACTATAACGATCATATAGCTATTGATGATATCAGTGTAATTGAAAGACCAACTTGTATTAAACCAACAGAAATCACTTTTGACTCAATTACTGAAAGTTCGGTTAATATTAACTGGATTTCTAATGATCCTGAAACGACACAATATACAATAGAATATGGTTCTCAAGGTTTCTTATTAGGTTCAGGAACACAAAACAACACGAATGAAAACACATATGTTGTTACTAACTTAGCTTCTGATACAACTTATGATTTTTATATTAGAACTGAATGCTCTAATGGTAATAATTCTGAATGGATAGGTCCTTTCACGAGAAAAACAACACCTGATTATTGTAATGGAGATCATTTTTACGATACAGGTGGACCAAATGGATCATATTCAAATCAAGAGAATTATATCACTACCATCTATCCTAAAAACACAAATAGTGTTGTTACAGTTGAATTCAATAGTTTTCAGTTAGAAAGTTGTTGTGATCATTTATACATTTATGATGGTTCAGATATTAATGCTCCTTTAATAGGATTTTATAATGGAAATAATAGTCCTGGTACTATAACTTCTACTGATTCTTCTGGTGCTTTAACTTTTAGTTTTATTTCTGATGGCTCTGTTACAGACTCTGGCTGGGATGCAACTGTTATTTGTAATAGTACTACCTGTTTAACCCCTACAAACTTAATTGTGGAAGAAACTTTTATTGATAGCGCCTCTATAAATTGGGATGCTGGAAATTCTGAAACAAATTGGATTATAGAATACGGTGAAACAGGATTCACTCTAGGAAACGGTACAGAAATAGAAACTACTGAACGTCCATTCTTTTTAGACAATTTAAACTCTCAAACTACGTATGATGTATATGTAAAAGCTAATTGTAATAATGAGGTTAGTTCTTCTATTAAAACTACTTTTACTACAAAATCTAATTATTGTAATGGAGATCGTTTTTATGATTCTGGAGGAGGAAACAATAACTATAGTGATAATGAAAATTATACAGAAACAATAATTCCTACCGAAGGTGCTGATAGAGTTATTGTAACATTTAATTCTTTCGATTTAGAAAACTGTTGTGACTTTTTATCTATTTATGATGGTTCAGACACGAGTGCACCTCTAATAGAAACTTATAATGGAATTAATAGCCCTGGTACTGTAACGGCATCTAATGAAGAAGGTAGCTTAACCTTTGTTTTTACTTCTAATGATTTTGGCACATCTTCTGGCTGGGATGCTTCTGTTATCTGTGAATATGATTGTGCTATACCATCTAACCCTATTATAGAAAATATTACTACTAATGAAGCGACGTTAACTTGGGATGCTGGAGATAGTGAACAAAACTGGGAAGTATTATTTGCTATTGATAATGTTATTATTGATTTTTATCAAGTAGATACTAATAATTACACATTTACTAATTTAGATCCTTCTACAACTTATCAATATGGAATTAGAGCCAATTGTGGAGGGAATTCTGAGCAAGGAAACAGCGAATGGTTAGGTTCTTTTACTTTTAAAACAGAGGACACATGTCCTATTCCTACAGATGCTTCAGCTCAAAATATTTCTCAAAATGAAGCTACTTTAAATTGGAATGCTGGTGGTAGTGAACAAAATTGGGAAATTGAATATGGCATAGATGGTTTTATTCAAAATAATGGAACAAAAATAAATGTTACTACAAATAACCATGTGTTAACAAATTTAAACATTTTAACTACATATCAATATTATATTAGAGCGAATTGCGGTGATCATAATTCAGACGATAATGAATGGATTGGTCCTTTTTCTTTTACAACCATAGATATTACCTGTCCTATTCCTACTAACAATTCTGTACAAAACATTACTGCAAACACTACTACCTTAAATTGGAATACTGGTGGTAGTGAACAAAATTGGGAAATTGAATATGGTATTGATGGTTTTATTCAAAATAGTGGAACGAAAATAAATGTTACTACAAATAATCATATAGTAACTAATTTAGAAGCTTCAACTTTATATCAATATTATATTAGAGCTAACTGTGGTAATAACAATTCTGATGATAGTGAGTGGGCTGGTCCTTTTTCTTTTCAAACGAGTTGTAATGCTATTCTTGCTCCTTTCCATGAAAAATTCGTTTCATCTACTACACCAGATTGTTGGATTGACGATAACACTCAAAATTGGAATTATGACACAAATGCTATTTATAATTCTAATTCAATTCCAGATCATAGCTCTAATGGTAACTCTAACTATGCATGGCTAAATAGTTCCGCTTCTAATGATTCAAACATACCTAGTAATTTAAAAACTGGTTTTATAGATATTTCAAGTTTGAATTCTCCAAGATTACAATTTGCTGTATTTAGTCAGAATTCAGTTGATGATGAGTATAATAATTTAACTGTAAAATTAAATGATAGCTCAGGAAGTTCTTTTGTTTTGATGGAACTACAAGGAAAAACAGAAAATGACTGGCAAATATTTAACTTTAACATTAATGATTATACTACGAATGATAATAATATTCAAGTAGAATTTATTGTAAACAAAAACAATTCTAGTAATTCTTCTGATAATAATATTCTAATTGACGATATTAAAGTAGGTGAAGAAGCTTCTTTAAGTACTGAAAATATTGAAAACATTAAGGGTTTCAGTTTTTATCCAAATCCAGTTAATAATAGATTGACTATTAAATCTAGTGAAGTAATAACTAAAATTGAGGTCTATAATTTACTTGGTCAAAAAATAATTAGAAAAAAATTAAATCAAGAATTATATATTAATGACCTTGATTTATCAGAACTTTCAACTGGAAATTATTTAATTAAAGTATATGCTGATAATAAAATAAAAACGTTTAGAATTATTAAAAATTAACTTCAATAAATATTTATATCTGATTTTATTAACTCATCGTTAATAGATCATATTTAAAAATAAGAAAGCTCAAAGTATATACTTTGAGTTTTTTATTTTAACTTTTTTGTAAACCTCCTCTAGTTCTATCGACTTATTTAAAAATTAAAAACTCATCAAAAAACATGAAACGATTACTTCCTCTTTTTTTCATAACCTTCTTACTATTAAGTTGTGTTCAAGACGATATTATTAATGATCGACAACCTGAAGAATTAACTTTTAATAACTCTATCACAGAACTTACTATTAAAAACACACACGAATACAAAACTAAGTACACCAATAATATTGGAAAGGTGTTAACTCCTGAAATTACATGGGAGAGTGATGCTGATAATATAATTTCTGTTTCTAGTACAGGTATAATTACTGCTTTAAATATAGGAACAGCTACAATTACTGCCACAGTAATAATTACGGATGAAGAAAACAAGGTTATTACACAAAAAGAAACAATTGAAGTAATTGCTGATGAGGAACGAGTTTTAATAGATAATGTTATTGAAGAAATTATTATTAATAATACACATCAATATACTACAACTTTCACAAACAGTTTACGAGAAATTGAAACCCCTACTGTTTCATGGACAACCTCAGATGCTACTATCGTTTCTGTTAACAATACAGGTTTAATTACAGCTAACAGTATAGGGAAAGCAATTATTAAAGCTTCTGTTACAACTACAACCGGAATTGTAGAATTTGAAGATGAAATTACAGTTACTCAAATTGCAGAAAGACTAAGCATAAACAATCCTATTAATGAAATCAATGAGAATGACACACACCAATACACTACAACATATACTGACAATGCAGGACAGACTAAAGTTTTAACAGTTTCTTGGATGAGTTCTAATACCGATATTGCTTCTGTAGATAATACGGGATTAATTACTGCAAAAAAAGCAGGAGACGTTAAAATAACAGCTTCTTTAACTAATCCTTCAGGAGACGTTATTTCCTCTGAAAATATTATTACAGTAATTGGTACTGGACCAAAAGAAAAATCGGGTAACATTGCTACAACCAGTAGTTATAAATTAAAAGGTGGATTCACTTTAAAAGAAATACCTGGCACTAATGATTTAGAATTAAGCATTAATGACGATTACGAAGCTTCTACTAGATTACCAGGCTTATACATATACCTTACCAATAATAAAAACACTATTAATAGCGCTAAAGAAATACAAGCTGTTCGAGTTTTTAACGGTGCACACATCTATACGATTAGAGACACAGATATAGATGATTTTTCTCATATTTTATATTGGTGTAAGCCTTTTGGAGTTAAAGTGGGTGATGCTGAAATTAAATAACAAAAACTAACAAAAATGAAAAAAAATATATTACTTGTAGTAATTACAATATTACTAACAAATAGCTCTTTTGCTCAGTGGAGTAAAGGAAAAGGGAATGGATATTATAAATTATCTGCTTGGTATTTAAGTTATGATGAACATTTTACTGATAATGGAAAAGATGATAATACTACTAGAACTCAATTTAGCACAAATGTTTATGCTGAATATGGAATTAGTGATAAACTAGATGTAATTGCATATATTCCTTTCTTCTCTAAAGCTTCAGAAAACAATGTGATTTCGGGAACTACAGGAGAAACAATTACTAATGGAGAATCTCTAAGTTCATTTGGAGATGTAGATTTAGGTGTGAGATATGCTTTATATAAAAAAGGAAATTGGGCTGCTGATGTAAAGTTATTATTAGGTTTACCTACAGGAGAAGATCAAGGAGGAAGTAATGGGAGTTTTCAAACAGGGGATGGTGAATTTAATCAATACTTATCTTCTTCTTTAGGTTATTCTACAACTATAAACGACCTACCCTTTTATGCTAAATCTTATTTAGGATATAATAATAGATCTGAAGGTTTTTCTGATGAATTTAGAACAGGTTTAGAAGCTGGAGTTAATCTATTTAACAAAAAGTTTTGGCTTATTAGTAGAATAAATGTGGTGAAATCTTTAAAAAACGGGACATTAAACGCCATAAATGGTAATGGTAGTATTTTTGCCAATAATGTTGAATTTAGTAGTTTTGGTTTTGAAGGAGCTTATTACATTACTGATAAAATAGGAGTTTCTGCAAGTTTTGATTCTGCCTTTTCTGGTAAAATTATTGCTGCCAGCCCTTCTTTTTCAGGAGGCATCTTTTTAGATATTAAATAATCAATAAAAATTATAATAAAGTAAACTACCTCGAGATAAGCACTCGAGACATTAGTTGGAAACAAATTTTAATTTAAAAGCAAGCCTTGGAGACTATATCCTTTGGCGTGCCAATAAAAAAGCTAAATACTTAATTGTATTTAGCTTTTCATTTTTTAAAAATCCAGTCTATAATTCATTTTAAATGCTATTCCCCAATTTTTTTGGTTAAAATCCTTATTTAAATTATCTGTAACCACAAAATACACATAAGAAAGCGGTTTATATTCCCACTGCAAACGACTGTTTATATTAAAATTATCTTGTTGATTATTATACTGTACGTAAGTTGTCCAATTTAAACGGTTATTAAAAAACACTTCTCCTGTTAACCTTGCTAAATGAAATGTTTCTTTCCCTAATTCATTTAAGTTTAAATGATTTATATCGTAAGAAGCTTCAATGTTGGCAAAAGGTAATAATTGATAATTCAAATACATTCCTCCAGAAGTTCTACTTCCACCATAAAAACTTCCATTCTGAGCATTGAACCGATATCTCAACTTTTGATTATTGGCTGAATTATAACCTATTTTAAAATTCCAATTATCGTATTTTTTAGGTTGTAATGAATTCCCATTGTTTAAAACATCAAAACCATATTTTAAATTAATAGCATCGTAATTAAACACATAATAAATCGCAGATAAATCTTTAAAAAACACTGCAGAATTTAGCGAATGAGATAATTGAATTAAACTTCCTATTTCATCAAAATATGTATTATTCATATAGTTTATATAACGAACCGAATTTAAATTTTTAGATTTCTCATAAAACTTAGTATACATACCTCCTGCTGTAGTTTGCGTATAACCTTCTCTTACAACTTCATCTTTAATAGCATCATAATTATATAATCGTGGGGTAAAACCAACATCTGTTAAATAATTTTTTTCTATCTTTTTTAAAGATGCATTCCATCTTAATCCTTTTTTATTATACCATACACCAACATTGTAAAAGTTGTTTTTTCCAGAAATAGCATCGCTAAAACTTTTTCCTAAATTCATTAAACTAGTCCATTTACTATCGTCTGATTTAAAATTTAAATTAGCTCCTACTACTCTATTATAATCTCCTTTAAAATCAAAATTTTCAGTTTCTTGTCTATTTATTAAATAACCTGTTGCTGTAAAATTCTTATTCAATTGTTGCTCCCCCACTAAAACTCCATAGTTTTGAGAATTCACTTCCGAATTCTCTTCTGTTTGTACATCTAAAAAACCAATTCTTGTTTTTGGAGTAATATTACCTGATAATTTCACTCCAAATTCAATATTAGAATTCGCTCCAATTCTACGAGAATAAAACGGATTCACTCCGCTTACCCCTAAATTTGAAAATAGATCTGCATTTTCTAAAAAGAAATTCCTTCTTTCAGGAAAAAATAATGAGAAACGCGTTAAATTGGTTACTTGTTGATCGACATCTATTTGGGAAAAATCAGGATTTATTGTTGCATCTAATTTCAATGAAGAAGTTACATTATACTGCATATCTATACTTGGAATAAAATCTGTCTTATCAAAATCATCTATAATTTCTTTTCTATAATTAAAGGTAACGGCTGGAGTTACTGTAAATCTAGAACGTGTTTTTTGAGGTAATCTATCGATTACAAAAGGTTTTGTAAACCGAAGGTCAAATGTTGCATAATTCCTACTTACATCTGTCAAAATAGTCCACGAATTATTTTTAATATCTCTAACATACATCTGAATTCCAAAAGAATAATTATTTACATTATAATTTAAAGATTTTAGAGGAATTGCCAATTCGTACTTCTTTTTATTACCTTCTTGAGATGTTTTTGTTTCCCAAACAGCATTCCAACTAAAATTTAGTCCATATCCACTATTTGTACGCTCAATAAGCCCATCAACTTGAGTTCCTAAAGAATTTACAGCAAATAAATATCCGTTTTGTTTTTGATTTTGTGTATCTAAAACAATGATGAAAGCATCACTTAAGGCTATTGAAACATCTCTCTTAAGGGAACTTACTTGAACTCTTGATGTTGAATCATTATAAATCGCTTGTATAAATAATTTATCTCCATTATGAAATAATTTCACCTCTGTTTGATTCTTAGCAAAGCCTATATCCGTTGGTAATAAATTGTGAAAGTTTGTAACTACAGGAAGCTGACTCCATACATCTTCATCAAACTTACCGTCTAAAACTATTTCTGTTTCTATAAATGGTATGCCAGCTTGCCCATAAAAGAACAGCTTAAAAAATAACACAAAAATAAAAAGTACTCTTTTCATTATATCAATTATTAGTTTTCTTCTTCTTTTATTAATTTACTCTTGTTGCTGTTTTACTTATAATTCTCCATCCATTCTCTTGTTTTTTCAGTAAAAACAAATCTATATACACCCACTTTTGTTCTGCATTCGCTATTTCAACTTTTGCTGTTGCAATATCCTTTGTTATTTCTATAGATAATATTTTACCACTACGACCATTAAATTTCCCTCTCTCTCCTCTTTTAAAAAACCCTGCATATTCTTGTGGAGTGTATCGCTTAAATCCATCTTTTCCTGAAAGGTAAAGCGTCGCATTACTTGTAAAAGCACTTGTTATTGTATCTAACTTATTATAAGAACTTCCATTTATATAATTTTGAAGTGTCTTTTTAATTAAAACTTCATCAGGTTGCTCTTTCTCTTTCTTAGAGAAAATTTTACTTACTATTTTCCATTTTCCTTCTATTTTTAAAAGACTTACATAATCTACTACTGTTGTTTTAGGGTATACAGCTTGTAATTTGGCAGAAGCAGCTTTTCCTGTTATATCTATAGAGGTAATAATGTTTTTTCTATTCTTTTCTGGAACTCTACCTATATCACCTTTAAACACCTCTAAAGCATTGCATTCTTTATATCCATGTTTAGATGAAAGATATTTCATCATTGCTTTCGAGTGAAAAGCTTTTTCTAATACTTTATATTTTTTATTGGTATCTCCGTTTTGATAACTCGTTAATACTTTCTCTATTTTAACACGGTCAGATTGTGCTTTAGTTTTTTGAAAAAAAAGGATGATTACTATAAATAGAATTCGTTTCATTTTTAAGAATTTTTAATTTTGTTTAAAATTCTTATTTTGAATTCAAGAATGATTGATTAGTTATAATTTAGGCGTCCAATTTTATAATTTTGGAGAATAAATACTATAAAAATTGCTTTTGGTACTGAGCTGGTGTTTTTCCTACCGCTTTCTTAAAAACAGCATAAAAACTAGATTTAGAAGAGAATCCTGATTCAAAACCAATGGCTTCTAAAGTTAACTTGTGATTTTCTTTTAATAATTTTTTACTTTCTTCAATTTTATAGTCATTTAAAAATGCTGCAAAGCTTTTCCCTATATTATCGTTTAATAATTGTGATAATTTGTGCGGCGTTATTTGTAATTCTTTAGCCACATTTAAAAGTTTAGTATTTGTATTTTTAAAAAGTTCTTCTTCTTTCATCAATTTATCTAACTTTTCTATTAGTAAACCTGCTTCTTTTTTTTCTATCTTTTTAGCTGCATATTTTTCAGGTATATCCTGAAAAATCATTTCTCTATTATTTTTAGATAAAAAGAAAAACAACAATCCATAAAAAACAATAGAAAACGTAATTGTACCTACCAAATACAAATAGAACATTCCTATTAAGTACGCTATAAAAATAAGAACATTTGCACAAAAAACGGCTAACAACCATAATTCTGCTGTGCTAGATTTAGTATTTCTTATAAATAACTTTTTAAGTAAATTTCTAATTTCAAATGCTGAAGCCATTAAATAAATTCCCCAAACAATATAAATAGAATATGCAAAATAATTATTCCAAAAAGACCTATAATAAGCATAAGGATAAGCAATACCAATAGTTAGAATAATTACAGCAAATACACCAAAATGAATGTTCCATTTTTGAGGTATCTTTTTTCTATTTTGAATGGACGCTCTTAAATAATAAAACAACGAAATTCCTATAAAAAAACAGGCAGACAAACCTATTTGCATAATCAGTAAATTACGTTCTTCTCTTGGTGTAAAAATAGCGTAAACCGATTTACCAATTCGGACACTTAAAAAGAACACTAATAACCCGAACAATAAATTTTGAACACGTTTTTGTTTACTAAAAAAAACAAAATATAAGCTCACTAAAAACCCATTAAAAACGCCTACAGAGCATATAAAGAAAAGTATTGGATTACTAAATTGCATTAAAAGTTTATTATAAATTCAAAGTAACAAAAAAAATTAAAATAATTTCATTTGATTTGTTTGATGTTTATCAAATATGCTATAATCTAACTTTATTGATTCCTTTTCTTTTAAATACAATTTTTTAGCCAATTTAAATTGTACAGCTATCTGCTCTGCAAATTTACCTTCTCCTTTCATTCTCTTACCATAACGAGATTCATTTAAATTTCCATTATGGCAATCTTCTATTTGATGTATTATTTTATCTGCTCTATCTGGATATACTTTTCGCACCCAGTTTGTAAAAATTTCTCCTACCGATCCATTTAACCGAACGACTGTATACCCTATTGATCTTGCTCCTAATTCACTTACTTTTTTAACTAAAGGAAGTATTTCATGATTATTAATTGCAGGAATTATTGGAGCCATCATTACATTAACAGGAATCTCGTTTTCAGCTAATATTTTAACTGTTTCTAACCTTTTCTTTATAGTTGCTGTTCTTGGCTCTAAAGCTCTTCTTGTTTCTTCAGAAAGAGATGTTATTGATATACTTACAGAAACCAAATTTAGTTTTGCCATTTCTTTTAGAAGATCTAAATCTCTAAGTACTAAAGCATTTTTAGTTATTATTCCTACAGGATGTTTTAATTTCAATAACACTTCTAACATTTTTCTTGTTATTTCTAATTTCTTTTCTATAGGTTGATAACAATCTGTATTTCCAGAAAACATAATTCGTTTTGGCTGCCAATTGTTACTTTTTAATTTTTTTTCTAAAAGTTCAGAAGCATTTGTTTTATATAAAATTTTACGTTCAAAATCTAACCCAGCAGAATACCCCCAATATTCATGAGTATTTCTAGCATAACAATAAATACAACCATGTTCACATCCTTGATATGGATTCATAGAGTATGAAAAACCTGTATCTGGACTCTTCACTTGATTTAAAATAGTTTTAGGGAAAATCTCTAAATAAGACGTTTTATTATTATCTGCTTTTTCATCTTCCATAGCACAATAATTCAAAAAATCATCTCGAATTTCATAACTCTTTTGTAAAAACCTATTATGCGTATTATGTTGCGCTCCTCTTCCTTTAATATAGCTCATCGTAAAATTTATTTAGATATTAGAATTCTTTTTTGAATGTTTTTTTTAGCATAAAATCGAAAGAAATCCCTCAATGTAATTTCAAAAACACTTATCAAACAAAAGACAAATAATTAAACATATTACAAATATACATCAAAAAATGATTACCTTCTTTATTTTATAAAACAAAAAGCTGAATTATTGTTTTATCAATAATTCAGCTTTTCATTTTCACCTAACTTTTAAGGTTATAAAAATATTTTTACTCTATTAATAAACTCTTCCTGCTCTTTTACGATTACTTAAAAGTACTTTTTCTAAACTTCTTTCAATAATATCTTCTATTGTTTTTGTTTCATCAATAACCTCTTCTCTACTTTTATAAACAGATTCTGAACTAATAGAATTTACTTCATTTTCAAAAATGATAAAACTTAATTTCCAATCTTTACCTCTATAACTATCCTTTTTTTCTTCTGCTTTTGATTTAAAGAAAAAAGCTTCATACTTTTTATTATGTAAATCGAAACTCTTTTTATTTATAAACACAATACTATCTTTATTCTCAATAGTACTATTTCTTTTGAATAATAACGATTTATATATTTTCTCTTTATTTAAATACCCTTTAGGAAAAGAATTTTGCTTATTAATCTCTTTTAATTTTTGATATAAAATACCTCTACTGTTTAAATTCTTGGCAGATGCTAAAAGCAAGTCTTTATCTACTGCATCGTTGTTTTCTATTTGTAACTTCAAATAGGTAGTATTCGCTTCTACATTGTTTGCTTTCTTTAATTTTGATAAAAAATCTGAAGTACTTTTTTCTGATTTAAACGGATATAAAATGGTTACATAACTCTTAAGTACTCCTTCTTTAACATATCTACTACTATAACTATTGTACCCACCTGCCTGATCTTGTTTTTTACTTAATTGTCTCTTTAATTCAATTTTAGCCTCGTTTATAATTTGTTTTTTAAATGACTTATAAACTTTAGGTTTAACCTTTTTCTTATCTATTAAAGTTGATAATAATTTGTATACCGTTTTTTTATACTCATCAATAGTAGCATAATTTAATAAATCTGGGAATAGGTTTTTAGCTAAATCAAGAGCTTCTTTCGGTTCTCTAAACATATTAGAAATATCATATTTATTAGTAGATAATGGAATATCCTTTTCTAATAATTTAAGTAATATTTCATACGCTTTTTTCGTTTTCTGTTTCGAAAAATAATTAAAAACTATAATCTGGTCTTGAGGTTTATCATAAGATCTATTATATAAATCAATAAAAAAGTCATCCACTTTTTTACTTTGATGCTGACTTAATTTACTAATAAGATTTTTTCTTATTTTCTGTTGATTTTCTTCAAACTTAAAATCTTTAATAACTGTTATTAATTTATCTATATTCTTTTTATTAAAGTTAACAACATCATACCCATCTATAGCAATACTATCTTTCTTTTGTAGTAAATCGAAAAACTTTTCTGCTTTTGATGTAAATAGTGAGGTTCCTATAATAGTATCTTTAGGTTTAAAAGTAGCATAAAAATCCGTTACAAATTTACTTGCCTTATAGGTTGTATCTATTAACGTTCTCAATTCATAAATAGCTCCATTAGAAATAATATTTCGCACTTTTATTACTCTACTACTTAAAGAATCTTTAACATCAAAACTGATATAATCATTTGAATTTTTATCTTTTCCTTTTTGAGAATTCGCTACATATAAGCGTTTTTTATTCAGTAATTTATTTAATATATCATCTCTAGAATAATCATAATTATAAACTTCTCTTCTTTCTGTATAGTTTTTTAATGAGTCGATATTTGCATACCCTACTAAATTATGTACCTTCTTTAATTGAACCGATATCTCTTCGTTTGTTTTAGTTTTGTATTTTAAAACTTTAAAGAAACCTTCATAATCTTTCCCTTTTTTTCTCCTGTAATTTTTATAACTCGGCGGTTTAATGTTTGTTTTTACACTAAAATATAACGAGGTATCTTTTCTAATTTTAAAATCTTCTTCCTTATATCTGTAATTTGTTAACTTAAATGAATTAAAAAAACTAGAGGGTTTCTCTTCTGATTGACTTACTTTACCTAGTAAAAAGTATTGCCCCCCTCGTATTACCGTTTTTAAATGTAAATATTTATCTTCTTTTGGAAACTTCCCTTTAGATTCGAAAGTTTTATAATTCGATTTTGAACTAAAATCTCCTTTTATAAAATCTAATTCTAAATCTTTATAAAAACTCTGGTGAATTCTTTCTAATTCAAAATCATCTTCTTCTAAATAATATACATCATTTTGTACTACCTCTTTTAAAAAATAATAATCCTCATTTTCATCATAAGCTTGTATTAATCTATCTCCTACGTTCTTTTTGTTTGAAAAAATATGATTTTTGGGTAATTCTACTGAAAAACCTCCAAATTCAGGTTCCACAATTTCCTTAGTAAATGCTTCCTTTTTCAATTGAATAGAATCAAAGAAAGTTCCTCCATTATTCATTACAAAATCTTTTTCCCCAGACATTTTAAATGTTAAAAGCTCTAGAGGAGTAAAGAATAAAAAATATCTTTGATAATCTCCAGACTTTGTTTTATTTACAATATCTAAACCTTTAATTCCGTTATTTTCAATCTCTTTTTTAGAAATGATCTTTCCTGGAATACTCTCTCCTAATAGTTTATGAAAATCATCATCAAATTTTATATTTTCTTTTAAATAAGAAAACGTATTCATTCTAGATACAATAATATAAGCTCCGTTTGTTAAATCTGGGCTTAAGTAAATTGTGTTTCCTAAAAGGTCAAATTCATATAGTTTTGTAGGAACTTTTACTGAAAAAAAACCATCTAAACTATTTTGGTTTTTATAGGTTATATTTAATTCTTTATTCTCAATCTTTGTTTTTAATTTATCTGCTATTTCAGTTTGCTTAGAAGTTAAAGATGTAACTGTATATCCTTTTTTTCTTAATAAATTTATAACTCCTTTATCTCCTCCTAAGTGTGCCGCCCCAACAGCAGAAAATAAACTTCCTCTTTTTGTTATAGAATCTATACTATTAACCATGTCTACATTTCTTATATAAAGCATATTTTTCAAATAGCTTTTGTTATACATAGCATGATTAATAGAATCTATTAATTGAACATTTCTATTTCTATAAGAATTAGATAATAATGTAAAAAAGTTTTTATCCTTTAATTCTTTTTGCAACCATAAATCTGGTTTTCTTTTATTAGCATCTATTATTGCAGATCCAGCCAAAGCAGTTGCTTTATCTAAATTCTCTAAACTGTATATTTTTTTTCCGAATTTTTTTCCCGATTGAAAAATAAACATATCTAAATAAGTATCTTCTTGATAATTATAACCAGAAGGGTTTGTTCTATATAAAAGACCATTAACGATATTTGATTCTTTCGTTAAAAAAAACATTAACTCGTTAATTTTCGGGAAATTAATCTTAAAAGAATTACTATAAAAATCTCCTCCCTTTCCTCTAAACCCCCTTAACATATCTTCAGATTCTACCATCTGATCTAACCAAGAACTAGGATCTGTTTCTAAGCCTATAAAATCACTTTTTAGTAATGATTCATAAAACACATCATCTAAATGAAAAGCAACCTTTTCACTAACATGCATGGTACCATACAGATAAGAATCTTTAGTTAAACCATTTCCTGAAATTTTCCAAAGGAGGCTGTTTTTTTCTTGAGAATTTGAGGTAGTCGCAATTACTAAAAGTAATACTAGTAGTATTTTCTTCTTCATTTTTATTTTTTTACAAATCTAATCATTATTCAATAACTTTCAAGCATCACATATAGTTTCATGATTACAAACACATTACCCAAACAATAGTGCTTTCAGGTAATATGTTTATATCATAAATTTATTAAAGAATTTAAACTCTTTATTGTATGTAGCTTTATTATTTCAAAAGAAACACAAATCACTCTTTGTTTAACTTCTCCTAGTCTTATCCATCAACCAAAAATCTGCCAATACTAAAGCTGCTAATGCTTCTACTACTGGAACTGCTCTAGGAACTACACAAGGATCATGACGTCCTTTCCCTTGAATCTCAGTTTTTTCTCCTTCAGAATTTATCGTAGGTTGATTTCTCATAATAGTAGCTACTGGTTTAAAAGCTACTCGAAAATAGACATCCATACCGTTAGATATTCCTCCTTGTATTCCTCCTGACAAGTTTGATTGCGTAGTTCCATCTTCATTAAAAATATCATTGTGCTCAGAACCTTGCATTTTAGCCCCACAAAAACCACTTCCAAATTCAAAACCTTTTACAGCATTTATAGATAACATTGCTTTACCTAGCTCTGCGTGTAATTTATGAAAAATAGGTTCTCCTATACCTACAGGCATATTTTGAGCTACACAAGTTATTGTTCCTCCTATAGTATCTCCTGCTTTTCTTATCTCTTGAATTTTAGTAATCATTTTTTCAGCAGACACTTCGTCTGGACATCTAACAATATTACTTTCTATTTTTGAAAAATCTAAATCTTGATAAGGTTTGTCTATAAAAATATCTCCTACAGAAGAAGTAAAGGCTTTAATATTTATATCCTTTAATAATTGTTTTGCCAAAGCACCAGCAACAACCCAATTTGCCGTTTCTCTTGCAGAAGTTCTTCCTCCTCCTCTATGATCTCTTGTACCATATTTTTTATCGTATGTATAATCTGCATGAGAAGGTCTATATACATTCGTGTTATGATTGTAATCTTTACTTTTCTGATTGGTATTTTTAATCACAAAACCAATAGAAGCTCCAGTAGTTTTTCCTTCAAAGATTCCCGATAAAAATTCTACTGTATCTGGTTCTTTACGTTGAGTTACAATTTTAGATTGCCCTGGCTTACGACGATCTAATTCTTTTTGTACAGCATCAAAATCAATTTGTACTCCAGCAGGAAAACCGTCTATAACACCTCCTATAGCTACCCCATGCGACTCTCCAAAAGTTGTAAGTCTTAAAATATTTCCAAAAGAATTAAACATAAATATTTTTAATTTTAAAACGAAGTTAACTATTTAAGAGAAAAACAAAGTTTAATCATGATGAAAATTCGAATTATTATTAAAAAACAAATCATATTTAATTTTAATATTTAGTTTGTCTTTTAATAAAACACCCATTAAAAATTAGTTTTATCGTCTTAGTTTTATCTTCATTCGTAAAATTCTTAAAAAAAAACAAAAAACACCTTACCTATAAAGTACATGACTATAAACACATTACAAACGAATATAAATAAACTTAAAAATTCACTTAAAAAAAAATCATTTTTTATTGTCTGTAATTTAAAAAAGTTCTTATATTTGCACCCGCAATCAGGAATATTGATTGTGTGCCTGGAGAAATGGCAGAGTGGTCGAATGCGGCGGTCTTGAAAACCGTTGTCTGTAACAGGACCGGGGGTTCGAATCCCTCTTTCTCCGCAAAACCCTTGATAATCTATTGATTTTCAAGGGTTTTT
>CALISK010000052.1 GCA_938041625.1 uncultured Tenacibaculum sp.
AGCGAATCATATGAAAAAATGTTATCTAAATTGGAATAAAGACAATGTTGATGATGAAGTGATTTTTAAGCATTTATTCGAATTGTCAGATGGTAAAATAGATTTCAGAGGAAAAGAAGATGAGCTAGTAGAAACGAAAAATTTATTAAGATCAAGAGGAGCTCAAGGAAAGAAAAAACCAACAATTAGTAAACATAACAATAAAAATCGCAAAAAATAAATGGCATCTTTTAAAATAGAAGGAGGACATAAACTGAATGGAGTTATTACACCTCAGGGAGCAAAGAATGAAGCGTTACAAATAATTTGTGCTGTATTACTTACTTCGCAAAAAATTGTAATAAACAACGTACCAGATATTATTGATGTTAACAAACTTATTTTTATTCTAGGAGAATTAGGTGTAAAAACAGAAAAGTTAAGTTCAAATTCATATAGTTTTCAAGCAGACGAGATTAATTTAAAATATTTAGAAAGTCCAGAATTTAAAAGAGATGGAAGTTCTTTAAGAGGTTCTATAATGATTGTAGGTCCTTTATTAGCTCGTTTTGGTAAAGGATATATTCCAAGACCAGGAGGAGATAAAATAGGACGTAGAAGATTAGATACACACTTTGAAGGTTTTATTAATTTAGGAGCAAAATTTCGTTATAACAGAGAGGAGTACTTTTATGGAGTAGAAGCGCCAGAAGGTTTAACAGGAACTAAGATGTTATTAGATGAAGCTTCTGTAACTGGTACTGCAAATATTTTAATGGCTGCTGTATTAGCTAAAGGTACTACAACTATATATAATGCCGCTTGTGAGCCTTACATTCAACAATTATCTAAAATGTTGAATAGTATGGGAGCTAAAATTTCAGGAGTTGGATCTAATTTATTAACGATAGAAGGAGTTGAGGTTTTAGGAGGTTGTGAACATAGAGTTTTACCAGATATGATTGAAATTGGAAGTTGGATTGGTATGGCAGCAATGACACAATCTGAGCTTACAATAAAAGATGTTTCATGGAAAGATTTGGGGCAAATTCCAGATGTTTTTAGAAAGTTAGGAATCAATTTAGAGAGAAGAGGAGATGATATTTACATTCCTTCTCAAGAAACCTATGAAATTCAGAATTATATAGATGGCTCTGTTTTAACAGTTGCTGATGCACCTTGGCCAGGGTTTACTCCAGATTTATTAAGTATTGTATTAGTAGTTGCGACACAATCAAAAGGAACAGTGTTAATACATCAAAAGATGTTTGAAAGTCGCTTGTTTTTTGTAGATAAATTAATTGATATGGGGGCAAAAGTTATTTTATGTGATCCGCATAGAGCAACAGTAATAGGCCATAATCGTCAATCACAATTAAAAGCAACTAAAATGACTTCACCTGATATTCGTGCAGGTATTTCATTATTAATAGCAGCATTATCTGCAAAAGGAACAAGTATTATTCATAATATAGAACAAATAGACAGAGGTTATGAACGTATTGTACCTCGTTTACAAGCGTTAGGTGCTAAAATTGAACGTATTCAGGATTCGTAAAATAATTAGAATATAATCATTTACTCTATAAATAGAGTGCTATTTTAAGTTTAGATAAAAACAAAAAACTATTGTGTAAGCAATAGTTTTTTGTTTTTATACTCCATATAGTTTTAACAGTATTATTTAACTTTAGTAAAACGCGGTTTTTTAAAATAATAAATGGTTGAAAAAAGCAATAAAAATCAATACATCTGATAATAAAAGGTGTTTTTCATTATGTATTTATCTTTGTTTTCATTAAACGCTTGACTTATAGCATTATTTAGGTATTTGGCAATGAAACTTATACATACTTTTAAATTTCCAAAATTTTATTAATAAATCAATAGCATATGATTTCTCAAATTTCTCAAATTTTAGACGTTAAAAGTTGGGTGTTAAAAAATGTGTTTTTTATAAATTGTTTTTTTCTATCGATTACTTTTTTTGCTCAAGAACCTAGTGCACCTATTAATTTAACAGTTGTTCAAGGAACTCCGAATGAATTCACTGTTACATGGGATCCACCCACTATTGGTACCCCTACACTTTATAATGTATTCATACAAGAATCAGGTGGAGCATTTACTTATGTAGCTTCAACAGCAGATGCAAGTATAAGAACATATACTTTTACAGGGAGTCTCGGAGGAGTAGCTATTTTAGATGGAAATACTTATACAGCAACAATACAATCTATACCAGATGGTGATAATAATGCGTATCAAAATACAGGTGAGTTTGTATTAAATCCTGTACAACCATCTCCTCCTTTAAATTTAATGGTTTCAGATGGAGTGAATCCAAATGAATTTACTGTTACTTGGGATCCACCTACAACAGGCATTCCTACACTTTATAATGTATTTATACAACGATTAGGTGGAGCATTTACTTACGTAGCTACAACAGCAGACGCAAGTATAAGAAGTTATACTTTTACAGGAAATCCCGGAGGAGTAGCTATTTTAGATGGAAATACATATACAGCAACAATACAATCTATACCAGATGGTGATAATAATGCGTATTCAGCTCCTTCCTCTCCAATAACAGTTAATACGTTTTCTTGGACTGGAACTAACAGTAACGATTGGAATGTAGCAACTAACTGGGATAGAGGAAAAATTCCTTCTGCAATTTCTTTAATAAGTTTACCGTCAGGATTAATAAATTACCCTACAGTAAGTTCTGTGGTTTCATTTAATTCATTAATAATTAATTCAGGAGCTTCTTTTATACCACAAAACACAGTTACAGGTTTTGTAACATATAAAAGAAATTTACCAACTACGAATTGGTATTTAATTGGAACGCCTGTTAATGGTGAAACTAAAGAGGATATTATTGCAAATCATAATTTTGCTGTAGGAACTGGAGGGAATATTGGTATTGGAGAATATAATAATGGAAGTATTCCATGGGTGTTTTCTAATTTAGCTTCTAGTGGTTCCATGGAGTCAGGAAGGGGAATATCTATAAAATTAACTAGTCCTGGGGATATTTCTATTAGTGGTACAGTAAACACTTCAAATGTTTTTGTAAATATTTCTAGAGGAACTAGAAATGATTTTAGTTTATTAGGAAATCCATTTACAGCTTATGTAAATTCTTCGACATTTGCATCTAATAATACTTCTAATCTTGAAGAAGAAACAGTTTGGTTGTGGGACGGTACTCAATATGTAACATATAATCAAGTTAGCCCTATTCAAATTGCTCCTGCACAAGGTTTTTTTGTGAAAGCAAAAGAAACATTAGTGGGTAATGGTACTATTACTTTTGCTACATCAAATCAAAACCATCAAAATACATATACTTTCATGAGGCAAACACCCAAACCTTCTTTTGAATTGTTTATAGAAGACGGAACTCAGAAAAAATCTACGAAAGTTTTTTATGTAAATAATAAAACTATTGGTTTTGATAATGGCTATGATAGTAGTTTATTTAATAATTTTGAAAATAGATTTGAAATATTTACAGCGCTTATCTCTAATAACAAAGGAGAAAAACTAGCCATTCAAACGTTGCCTAATCAAAATTATGATAAAATGATAATCCCTATTGGTTTAATAGTAGAGGCAGGTAAAAAGGTAGTATTTTCTGTAAATGCTCAAAATTTACCTTCTAATATTAAAATGTATTTAGAAGATAGGGTAAATAATACGTTTACAGATTTATCTAGAGAAAATTATGCAGTTATTTTAAAAAATAAAAAAGAAGGGATTGGACAATTTTATATTCACACTTCTTCCAAAAATTTGAACAAAGAAAAAGTTATTAAAAGTATAGAAGATATAAGTATTTATAAATCTCAAAAAAGAGAAATTACTATTGCAGGTTTACAAGGAGAAGCTAAAATAAAGGTTCATTCTATTTTAGGAGAAGAATTAGTAAATAAAGAACTAAGATCTAATGGTGTTAGTAAAATTGAACTGCCTAAATTATCTACAGGTATTTACATAATTACTTTGAATTCGGAGTTAGGTTTTATATCAGAAAAAATAATTTTAAAATAACGGAATAATACATAATTATTATGAAAAAAATATAGATAAAATATTAAAAAAAGAAGAAGTTACACGAAAGGAAGCTATAAAAAAAAACAGGAAATTATGCGACGTTAACTGCATTAGGAACTTATTTAATATTAAATCCAAAGAAAGTACAGGCAATGTCGCCACCTGCAGATCCAGGTGATGGGTTTTAAATGTTGTTTTATAGAAGATTTTAATATTCAATACCAATCAAAAAATAATTTTAGGTATAGATGTAAGGATTTTTTTTTAATGCGACTTTCATTCAGTAAACTAATAATTAAATTATGAAGAAACTACCTATTTTTATTTTATTATTCATTTTAATATTTAATCTTTCAGCTCAAAACAAGACAGAAGAATTTACTTCTTCAATTGAAACAAAGCATCAAAAGGAAATATTCATGAGTAAAAAATATATTACTTATGATATAGATGTTAAATTTGGAGGTAATACTCATTTAGTAGGAACAATTATACAGGAGCCAGGAGGAGGGAAAATTAAAATTAAGAAAAAAGATGGTTCAGTAATATTATTTGATGGAGTTAATGTATATGGGAAAGGAATACCTACAAAAGCAAAAGGTGGAGCTCGTTTTGACATATTTACATGGCCTTATTTTTTAGGAATTTCCTATAAATTAAATGATGAAGGAACAATTTGGTCTGATTTTTCAAAACAGAAATGGGGAAGTGAAAAATTGAGTTCAGGAAAACTAGCATTTAAATCAGGAACAGGAGATGCACCAGATGATTGGTATGTTGTTTATAAAAATGAAGAAAATATTTTAGAAGGAGCAGCTTATATTGTTAGTTTTGGAAAAGGAAAAAAAGCAGCAGAAAAAGAACCACATGCAATAAAATATAATAAATATATTACAGTTGATGGTATACCAGTAGCTACAAATTGGACTTTTCATATGTGGACTTTAAAAGATGGGTATACAGATACGATTGGAGAGGTACAATTAAAAAATATAAAATTTGTAGAAAAAGCTGATTTTACAATTCCATCAGGAAGTGAAAAAATAGAAAATCCAAAATTCTAAATTTCATAAAACATTTAATAAACTAAAATAGTGTCAAGTTGGCACTATTTTTTTATTGGCAATATTCTTGTTAAAGAAAAGTAAATAAAACTAATAGAAACGATTTACAATGAGTAAAGACGAATATACTAAAGAAGAGGAGTTAAAAGATACTATAGATAATAATGAATTAGAAATAGATCAAGTAGATGTTGATAATAAAGAAGAGACAGAAACGATTGAACCTACTTCAGAAGAATTAATACAAGTAGAAAAAGATAAATTTTTACGTTTATTCGCTGAGTTCGAAAATTATAAAAAAAGAACAACAAAAGAACGTATTGAATTGTTTAAAACTGCGGGGCAAGAAATAATGACAGTTTTACTGCCAATATTAGATGATTTTGAAAGAGCATTGACGCATGCAGATGATGATAAAGAAGCGGAAGAATTAAGAAAAGGAGTCTTACTAATTTATCAGAAGTTATTAAAAACGTTAGAACAAAAAGGATTAGAAGCAATTGAAGTAAAAGCAGGAGATGATTTTGATCCGGATACCCATAATGCAATAACGCAAATACCTGCTCCTTCTGATGATTTAAAAGGTAAGATTATAGATTGTGTAGAAAAAGGATACAAATTAGGAGATAAAGTAATACGTCACCCAAAAGTGGTGGTAGGACAAGCATAAAACAATTAATAATTACCAAATTATCAGTTATCAATTGTTTTATTGTTAATTGTTAATTCTCAATTGAGAAAACATGGCAAAACGAGATTATTACGAAACATTAGGAGTTTCTAAATCAGCAAGTGCATCAGAAATAAAAAAGGCATATCGTAAGATGGCTATAAAATATCATCCAGATAAAAACCCTGGAGATAATGAAGCTGAAGAAAAGTTTAAATCATGTGCAGAAGCATACGAAGTTTTAAGCGATGATAACAAAAAAGCACGTTATGATCAGTATGGTCACGCAGCTTTTGAAGGAGCTGGCGGCGGCGGCGGTTTTGGCGGTGGCGGAATGAACATGGATGACATATTTAGCCAATTTGGGGATATTTTTGGTGGAGCTTTTGGCGGCGGCGGTTTTGGTGGCGGTGGTCAACGTCAAGCAAGAGTAAAAGGAAGTAATCTTCGTATTCGAGTAAAACTTACTTTAGAAGAAATTGCAAATGGAGTAGAAAAAAAAGTAAAAGTTCGTAGAAAAGTTCAAGCAAAAGGTGTTACTTATAAAACTTGTACTACTTGTAATGGATCTGGACAAATAATGCGTGTTACCAATACAATTTTAGGTAGAATGCAAACTGCAACAACTTGTAATACATGTCAAGGAGCTGGAGAAACTATAGATAAAAAACCTTCTGGATCAGATGCTTTTGGTATGGATACCAAAGAAGAAGCTGTTTCTATTAATATTCCTGAAGGAGTAACAGAAGGAGTACAGTTAAAAGTAGGAGGAAAAGGAAATGAAGCTCCAGGTAAAAATTCAATACCAGGAGATTTATTAGTATTAATAGAAGAAGTACCGCATGAAACACTAAAGCGTGAAGGGAGTAATATTCATTATGATTTATATGTGAATTTTTCTGAAGCAGTTTTAGGAGTTTCAAAAGAAGTAGAAACAGTAACTGGTAAAGTTAAAATTAAAATAGATGCAGGAACTCAATCTGGTAAAATATTAAGATTAAAAGGAAAAGGATTACCAAGTATTGAGAGATATGGAAATGGTGATTTTTTAATTCATATTAACGTATGGACTCCTCAAGAGTTAACTAAAGATCAACGCAAGTTTTTTGAGTCGATGATGAGAGATGACAATTTTTCACCAAATCCTCAAAAAACAGACAAGTCATTTTTTGATAAGGTAAAAGATATGTTTTCATAAAAAAAGACAAATATTTTTCACTTTTTTTTGTGTAAACATAAAAAAGTACTATATTTGTACCATCTAGAAGACGTTCTAGATACTTTTTCTTTTTCATAGCAATTTTCCCACTCAATACTGTTGAGTGGGTTTTTTTATGAAAAGTGTTATTATAAGAAATGAAATTTTAAATATTAAAAGCAGATCAGTCTTATCGCTAGAATTTTTAATTTTAGAGGAAAGTCCGGACACCAAAGAGTAAGCATAGCGGATAACATCCGTCCGATGTAAATCGAGGACAAGTGCAGCAGAAAGAATGTACAGGTAATGCTGTAGTGAAACCAGGTAAACTCTATGCGGTGCAATGCCACGTATATTAGAGCTTAAGTGCTACTCGCACAATTCTAAGGGGTAGGCAGATAGATTTTACGAGTAATTGTAAAACTAGATAAATGATAAGAACTTTTATAAAGTTACAGGATCCGGCTTATTGATCTGCTTTTTTTAATAAAAACTTTATTTAGAATTAATACAAATAAAGCACAGGTGAAAATAACACATTTAAATTGTTTTTTTCGTAAAAAGAGAGGTTAAAAATACGAAATTCGCACTATATCGATTTCGTGAATTGTTTTTTTTAAGATTTTTCATTAATACTGTTATTCTATTGTTTATTTTTTAAATACTATGTAAAATTGTATTTTTGCAAAGCGAATTAAAGATAACAACGTACATTATTACAAGTTACTTTTTAATATTTCTTTTATTAAAAACGTGTATGTAGGTGAGTTTGTAAATGGGATGCCAAAATTGAACTCGAAAAAAGATTACTAACACTTATTAATAAGTTTAGATAATTAACTAAAAAGAATTGTAATAATTATGTAGGTGTGTATAAATAGTGTTTATAAAAACTTTTAAAACATGCCTTTAACATTGAAAAATACTTCTATACATGAACATTTACGAAGCTTACATTAAGGAGATTGAAGAAAGAAAGCAAATAGGTTTGAACCCTAAACCAATTGATGGTAATGAATTACTAAGTGAAATCATCAAACAAATTAAGGATACAAATAATGCCTATAGAAAAGATTCTCTTGATTTTTTTATATATAATGTTTTACCAGGAACAACGAGTGCTGC
>CALISK010000053.1 GCA_938041625.1 uncultured Tenacibaculum sp.
TGCATAAATCCACATAATAAGATGCGGATATTCCTTTTTGTGTTCTCAAATTCTATTATACATTTGTATCGAATCAATTGAGTAAGTCATTTTAGGGAATGAATTACAAAAGAAATTTACAAGTAACCTATTAAACGTTAGTTTAATAGGTTTTCTTTTTGCAGAAATCCACATTTTAAATTGCGGACATCCCTTTTTATATTTTGAATAGCTGTTATATATTTGTAACATAGTTAATTAGGTAACTCATTGTAGGGGATGAGTTACAGAAAAAATTTTAAAAAAACCTATTAAGCCCCCGATTAATAGGTTTTTTTTATGCGCTTATTTTAAATAAGATGGTTATAAACAAAAAGAAAAATATATCGCTGTTTATAGTTTTACATAAATCCACAGACTAAGGTGCGCATATTCCTTTTGGTGTTTTTAAATTCTAATATACATTTGTATCGAATCAATTGAGTAAGTCATTTTAGGGCATGAATTACGAAAGAAATTTACAAGTAACCTATTAAACGTTAGTTTAATAGGTTTTTTTTTGCAGAAATCCACATTTTAAATTGCGGATATCCCTTTTTATATTTTGAATATCTGCTATATATTTGTAACATAATTAGTTAAGTAATTCATTGTAGGGGATGGGTTACAGAAAAAATTTATAAGAAACCTATTAAGCCCCCGATTAATAGGTTTTTTTTATGCGTTTATTTTAAATAAAAAGAAAAGAATATTTAGAATTGTTGGTGATTTCCTTGCATAAATCCACATAATAAGGTGCGGATATTCCTTTTTGTATTTTCAAATTCTAATATACATTTGTATCGAATCAATTGAGTAAATCATTTTAGGGGATGAATTACGAAAGAAATTTATAAGTAACCTATTAAACGTTAGTTTAATAGGTTTTCTTTTGCAGAAAATCACATTTTAAATTGCGGTTATCCCTTTTTATATTTTTAAAAACCGTTATATGTTTGTAATATAGTTAGTTAGGTAATTCATTGTAGGGGATGGGTTACAGTAAAGATTTATAAGAAACCTATTAAGCATTTGTTTAATAGGTTTTTTATGCTTTTATTTTTAAAATAAAATAATTATAAAGTGAGAAGTTGTATAAAAACAAGGTTTTATTTTTTTGCATAAATCCACATAATAAGTTGCGGATATCCCTTTTTAAATTGATAGATTCCAATATACATTTGCATCAAATCAATTAAGTAAATCATTTGGGGGAATGAATTACGAAAAAAGATTTAAGGCCTACTAAACATTTGTTTAGTGGGTTTTGTCTTTTTATAAAAGAATGTAAATAGAAATAAAATACTTTGCATAAATCCACATAATAAGTTGCGGATATCCCCTTTCAAATACTCTAAACAACAAGTACCTTTGTAGAAGTATTCGCCAATAGGGAAGAATTACTAAGAAAGATTAAAGAAAAACTTACTTAAAAATCCATTAGACATTTTGTTTAATGGGTTTTTTAATTAAAAACAAATTTTCTGAGGTTCTAACCAAAGAATAATACGATTTACTATCAATTAGCTCGTGTAATAAAAATATATTTCAAAGTAAATCAAAGCTTCAACACGAAATTTTTACCTGAAAATCGTATAACATTTTCATTGAAGATTTATATAATCAAGAATCAAAAAAAACTAGTTTTTAATATTTTAAAAATAATGTTTCGAGAATTATTTATTATTACCAAACACTCTTGTTATTTTAATAATGAAATTACCTTTCTTTTTCGTCTTAAAGATCAATTAATTATAGAATAAATTCAAACAAAAATTAATACTTAATTTACTCTTTGCAGAAATCCACATTTTAAACTGCGGAAATCCCCTTTTATAATAAGTGACCTTGCCTTAAATTTGTAATGTGATCATCCCAAAGTAAGAAAGGGTGAAAACAATTTAGGGGATTATATAACCTTCTAGGTATTCGTACTTAGAAGGTTTTTTTTGTGTCTTTATTGCTTCTAATTTCTTTTTTCTACTAAATTTTAATACCTAATTAACTTTAAAATTAAAGGAAAAGAATCTATTATAAATTTTATTGTAACTGGTTCACTTGTTGGTTATATAATATGTTCAAATGTTATTAACACTGATAAAACTAAAATAGAAAGAGTAGGAGAGTTTGTAATGAATGTAACAAACAATAAATTAAAAGCAACTTTATTAAATTTATATGCTTGGGGTCATATATTAATAGGAATTTCTTCATTAGTTATTTTGGGTTGTATTAAATACAAATGTAACTCAGAGCATTACGAATACAGGAACAACTTTTATAGGAATGATACTTGCTATTGTAGGTACGTTTTTTAAAGAATAGAATTTAAACTTAGTGATGGTTAAAAAATGTTATTATAATTATGAATTTTATATCTAAAAACAGAAAACTATTCCATTATTAATAATTAAATTATTGATTGTATGTGTTTTAACAGGTAAAACACCCTGTTTAATTACGGAAAATTACATATTAAACTGCGGAAATCCCCTTGTATAAACCTTAGTGTTGCTGCTATCTTTGCAGTGTTATTATTAACAAAAAATAGGGATTATTTTAAAATTAACAGAAATGGGAAATTTATTACTTAAAAGAGTACAGAAAATTACAAAGAACTTTTTATTAGGATTGAAGGAATTAGGTAAAGGCGCAGGATACGCTTTGCAGAATTAACTAAAAAGTTTTTAACTAAATCTTTTAAAGCTGTCGATGATTCGATGGCTTTTTTTGTGGAATAAATATTTTCAAACTAAAGATCAAAATAAAATAGTCAAATTTTTAGCTCTCATTGGTTATACATTACTTCTGTTTTATAAATAATTAATTTATTAGGTAGGGTATTTAGAAAGTGAAATGTATTATATACAGAAGGGATAATATTAAAAGGGAATACAATGGAACAAAAAAAAGGATTATTAAGGGAACTAATTTGGTTTTTAGAAAAGTTTATGAATACGCTTTCTGAATGGGGTAAAGGAGCGAGTTACGCAATACATCACTAAACATTAAATTAGATATATAAACAAAATATAAAAGGGACTAAAAATTAATAACATGGGAAATTTACTACTAAAAAAAATAAGCAGAATAACAAAAAACTTTGTGTTAGTGCTAAGAGAGTTAGGTAAAGGAGCAGGATACGCTTTACAGCACTAGATTAAAATTTAAATAAAGATTTAAGCTGTCGATGATTCGATAGCTTTTTTTGTGGAATAAATATTCAAATATTATTAGAATAACTTTTAAGATATAATAGTTAAATTACTGTTTATTAGACATGTATTTAGCTTAATGTGACTTCTTTTTTACAAATAATCAATTTATAAGGTAGGGTATTTAGAAAGTAAAATGTACTATATACAGAAGGGACAATATTAAAAAGGAATACAATGGAACAAAAAAAAGGATTATTAAGGGAACTAATTTGGTTTTTAGAAAAGTTTATGAACACGCTTTCTGAATGGGGTAAAGGAGCAAGTTACGCAATACATCACTAAACATTAAATTAGATATATAAACAAAATATAAAAGGGACTAAAAATTAACAACATGGGAAATTTATTACTAAAAAAGATAAGCAGAATAGCAAAAAACTTTGTGTTAGTGCTAAGAGAGTTAGGTAAAGGAGCAGGATACGCTTTACAACACTAAATTAAAATTTAAATAAAGATTTAAGCTGTCGATGATTCGATGGCTTTTTTTGTGGAATAAATATTCAAATATTATTAGAATTATTTTTTAAGATAAAACAATCAAGTTGTTGGTTATTAGATCCATTCAAACTTAACATGACTTCTTTTTTACAAATAATCAAGTTATAAGGTAGGGTATTTAGAAAGTGAAATGTATTATATATAGAAGGGCTTATTAAGGGAACTAACTAAATTTATGAAAACAGCAATTAATAAACTGTCAAGTTGGGGCGAGGCAGCTAGTTATGCAATACATCATTAGTTAGTAATAAAAAGCTGATTCTTTAAAGAATCAGCTTTTTTCATTGTATAAAGTAGGTTATTTAGTAAATGAATTATACTATATAGAATCACAAAATGAGATTTATCACTTTAATATTAAATAGAGAAACAATGTTAGAAATAAAGGGATTGTTAAGGGAGATAATTAGACTTTTAAAGAGAGGTTTATAAATGAGCATGTTATAATAACACACCATTATATTTTTGAAATCGAAATAATAAACCAGAACTTAGCTAATAAAGCTATTTTTTATTTAAAAGCATTTAACCCTGTAATATCTAAACCAGTAATTAACAAATGAATATCATGTGTACCTTCATACGTAATCACACTTTCTAAATTCATAGAATGTCTCATAATAGCGTATTCACCAGAAATCCCCATCGCTCCTAAAATTTGTCTAGATTCTCTAGCTATTCTTAAAGCCATTTCAACATTATTTCGTTTTGCCATAGAAATTTGAGCAGAAGTAGCATTGCCTTCATTTTTTAAACTACCCAATCTCCAAGCAAGTAATTGTGCTTTAGTAATTTCAGTAATCATTTCTGCTAACTTTTTTTGCTGTAATTGAAATTGACCTATAGGTTTTCCAAACTGAGTTCTTTCTTTAGCATAACGCAATGCAGTATCATAACAATCCATAGCTGCACCAATAGCTCCCCATGCAATACCGTAACGAGCATGATCTAAACATTTTAAAGGGGCGCTTAAACCAGATTTATTAGGTAGTAAGTTCTCTTTAGGTATTTTAACATTGTCAAAAATTAACTCGCCTGTAATAGAAGCTCTTAAAGACCATTTGTTTTTAGTTTCAGGTGTAGAAAATCCTTCCATACCACGCTCAACCAATAAACCATGAATTCGCCCTTCTTCATTTTTAGCCCAAACTACAGCAACATTACAAATAGGCGCATTAGAAATCCATAATTTGGCACCATTTAATAGATAATGATCTCCCATATCTTTAAATTGTGTTTCCATATCTCCTGGATTAGAGCCATGATTTGGTTCTGTTAAACCAAAACTACCAATCCATTCACCAGAAGCTAATTTTGGTAAATATTTTTTCCGTTGAGCTTCATTTCCATAATTATAAATAGGTCCCATCACTAAAGAAGTTTGAACAGAAGCAGTAGAGCGTATTCCACTATCCCCTCTTTCTAACTCTTGCATAATTAAACCATAAGAAATTTGATCTAATCCGGCGCCTCCATATTCAGTAGGAATGTAAGAACCAAAAGCACCTACTTCTGCTAAACCATTAACTAACTGTGTTGGAAATTCAGATTTTTGCGCGTACTCTTCAATAATAGGAGACAAATTTCTTTTTACCCAAGTTCTAGCTGTATCTCTAACAAGCTTATGTTCATTTGTTAATAAATCATCTATTTGGTAATAATCGGGGGCTTGAAATAAATCGGGTTTCATAAAAATGGTTTTTTCAAAAATAACTAAAAAAGAAAGAATATTATTTTTCAAATGATGATTTCACATTCATATTTTTAACAACGAGTTTAAATCTATTGATTTCCATTCATAACTAACAAAGAGTATGCAAAATAAGTGTTTGAAGACTTTATAATACTGTTTGTTTACGTATGTTTGTATTAATGAAGTTAACTTTAGGAAAAGAAGAACGGTTAAAGAGTAGAAAACTCATAGAAAGATTATATACTGAAGGTAAAACGATTAAAAAATTCCCTTTAAGAATGGTTTTTTTACAAACAGAACACACTTCTAATTATCCAGTTCAATGTGGTGTTTCTGTTCCGAAAAGAAATTTTAAAAAAGCGGTAGATAGAAACAGAATAAAAAGATTATTAAGAGAATCTTACCGATTACAAAAGCAAATTGTCTATTCTGGAGTAGATGTTCCTTATGTATTTATGATTTCTTATCTTGCAAAAGAGGAGTGGAAGTATGAAGATATAGCTCATAAAATGGATAAATTACTAAAGTTGTTTATCGAAAATATTTCTGAAGAATGAAGAATAAAAAAATACTAATAGTATCATTAATTACCATAGTTATCATTTCTTTTTCTTTTCAGTCTCGTTTTTTTGAGATTGCAAAACAAATAGAGATTTATAATAATTTATATAAAATATTAAATATAAATTATATAGATGAAATAAACCCAGGAGATGTAACGAACAAAGCCATAAATAATACGTTAAAAAATTTAGATCCGTATACTCGTTTTTATAACGAACAACAAGTAGAAGATGCTAAAATTAGAAGAGAAGGAGAATATGGAGGTATTGGTATATCTTCTTGGTATACTAAAAAAGGAATTACAATAGTATCTGTAAAAGAAGGGTATCCGGCAGATAAAGCAGGTTTAAAAACAGGAGATATTATTACGATTGTAAATAGTCAAGAATTAGGAGGACTAGAAAATGATCAATTATCACAAGTATTAAAAGGTCTTCCTGGAAACGATGTTAGTTTAACAGTGAAAAGAGCTAGTGAAACAATTCAGTTTAACTTAAAGTTAGATAAAATTATAGATAACCCAGTTCCTTTTTTCGAAATGATAAATGAAGATGCAGGTTATGTAATTCTTACAAGATTTACTTCCAGAAAAGCAACAGATGAATTAAAAAAAGCAATTGTTAGCTTAAAAGAAAAAGGGATGAAAAAGTTAGTATTAGACTTAAGAAGTAATCCTGGAGGTTCTTTGTTTGATGCAGTTAATATTACTAATTTATTTATTCCTTCAGGAAAAAAGGTAGTAGATACAAGAGGAAAAATAAAGAAAAATACAAGAACATATACAACAAGTCAGACTCCTTTAGATATCGAAATGCCAGTGGTTGTTTTAATTGATGGAAGATCTGCTTCTGCTTCAGAAATAGTATCGGGTGCATTACAAGATTATGATAGAGCTGTTGTATTAGGAGAACGTTCTTTTGGGAAAGGTTTAGTGCAACGTTATTTCGATTTAACGTATGGAACGCAAATGAAAGCAACAATTTCTAAATACTATACACATAGTGGAAGATGTATTCAAGAATTAGATTATGCGAACAGAGATTGGAAGACTGGGATAGTTCCTAAATTTTCTGACGGACCTGTTAGTACTTTTAAAACAGTGAATGGAAGAACAGTTTATGATGGAGGAGGAGTAACACCAGATGTAAAAATAAATAGATCTAAAAAAACAGAAGAAACAGATAAACTAATTTCATCTAGAGCGATTTTTAATTTTGCTACAGAATATGTTCGAAAAAATCCTTCTACAACACTAGAATCTTTTACTTTCTCAGATTTTAAAGGATTTAAAAATTATTTAAAAACAAAGGATACGACTTTTGTTACGGAGCAAGAAAAATTATTTAAAGAAGCGTATAAATCGGTTACTAAAGAACAAATTATTTCATCAGAATATAAAGAGTTGGTAACTAAATTAGTGAGTTATAAAATCAATGAAATTGATAAAAATGAGGATCATATTTCTTTAAAAATTCAAGATGCAATTTTAGAGCAGTATTTTTATAAAAAAGGAATGTATCAATATCATTTAAAAAATGATGAAACTATAAAAGAAGCCGTTGAAATATTAAACAATTCAACAAAGTATAACAAAATATTAGGAAGAGAATAAATGTCTGAAATATATAAAGAGCGTACAAGAGCGCAAGAGTCTACCAATGCCATAGAAAAATTATACATTTCTATGCGCCATTTATTTAGTAGAGGTTTTTATAAACCAATGGGGGTTTCTGGAGAAACCTTAAGAAAATCATTATTGCTTTTAAGACCAGAAATATATGGGTCGATTGCAGAAGATAAAACAGAGTTAAACGGACTTACGTATGTAATCGAACGTTTACCAGAAGGAATTGAAGAGTGTCAGTTTATTAATCTAACGGCAGAAGAAGGGTATCGTAATTCGCACTTTAAAGTAATAGTTCCTCCTAAGAGAAGAAGAAACTGTTATCGAATAGATAAAGATCAAATGAATATTGAAATTACCAGAGGAAGATCTGATATTTATGATATTCTTACGCATTTAACATTCTTATTTATTGAATCGCACAAAATAAAAGAAAGAGTACTTATTAGTGATGGTAAAAAGACAACTAGAGAATGGAGAAATTTAGAAGAGGTTGTTTTACACAATAAATCTCTTTCTGATGAAGAAAAAGATGTTTTGATTGTTCATTTAGGAAGTATTTTGGGTAGAACTTACAACGAAGTACATCAATCTTACAATACATTTGCTACGGAAGAGAATCCGTATCGTTTTTTCCATTTAATTTATTGGTTAGGAAAATTGGCGATTAATGAAGAACTTCATGATCACAAAAGATCTGTTCGATTTAGTTCTGTTTTATCAGAAGAAATAGGACGTCATTATCATGGCGAAACATGGGCGAATGACATTAAAAAATCACTTTCTGACCAAGGGTTATTAAAAAGACCAATTCATATTATTAGTGCAAATATGCATAGTGTTTTAAACAGTGTGTATGCAGAAAAAGCGTTACCTAACGAAGCAAAACAAAACGAAAAATTTGGTTTGTACGAGCTATTAAGTAATAGTGATAGTAAAGCATTACAAAGTGCGGTTAAAAATTATGCTTCAGAGAACGGATTGACTTATTTAAAAGATGTATCTGGTACCAATATAAATGTACAGGTAATTGATACCGCTAAGGTAGATTTTAAGGATACGAATTATAAAGATTTTAAAAAGAATAATGAGGCTCCTGTAATTATTGTAATGGATTATGCTTTTGGTGAGCAGGCCTATGAAACAATGGATGAACTTTTAAAACCTTATAAAACAACAAATGATGTAGTTCATTTAGATGTAAAATCGGTTTCAATAATGGGGAAAGCTGGAATTTTAGAAGGAGGAAAAGGAGATATAATGATTCCTTCTGCACACGTTTTTGAAGGTACAGCAGATAACTATCCGTTTAAAAATGAATTAAAGAAAGAAGATTTAGAAGGTTTTGGAGTAGAAGTTTTTGATGGAACTATGGTAACCGTTTTGGGAACTTCTTTACAGAACAAAGATTTACTTAAGTTTTTTCATGATTCCACGTGGAACGTAATTGGTTTAGAAATGGAAGGAGCTCATTATCAAAAAGCAATACAATCTGCATCTAAGATAAGAGGAAATATTATGGAAAATATTGTAATGCGTTATGCATATTACGCATCGGATAATCCTTTAGAAACAGGAGCAACATTAGCTTCTGGTGGATTAGGAATGAGTGGAGTAACGCCAACCTATGCTATTACACAAAAAATATTAGAACAGATATTAAATAAATAAGACATATTATGTCGAATGAAACAAAGGAAAATGAAGAGGTAGATTTAGGTTCTTTATTTGTTATTTTAGGAAAGGGATTTACGAAGTTGTTTAATTTTTTTGGTACTCTTTTTAAGAATTTATTTCATTTTTTAATTCAAATATTACTCTTTTTAAAAAGTAATATTGTAAAATTAAGTATTGCAACTGTCATTTGTGCTTTAGTAGGGGTTTTTATTGAATTTAAATCAGAAACGAAGTATGAAGGTAATTTGTATGTAAAACCTAATTTTAGTAGTTCTAGACAATTATATAATAACATTCAATTTTATAATGATTTAGTAAAACAAAAAAACAATGTATTGCTAGCTTCAATTTTTAAAATTTCACCTGAAGATGCAAAATCTTTAAAAACATTTGTAATTCAACCTGTTATTAATGAAAATGATATTTTAACTTCTTATGATGATTTAACCCAATCTATAGATAGCTTAACGGTAAAAAGTTATTCTTATATTAAGTTTCAAAATGCATTTACTAAGTTTGATTATAAAATTCATGAAATTTCAGTAACTGCAACTAAAAATAATGTTTTTGAAAAACTAAGTACATCAATGATGTCTTCTATTATTAATAATGATTATTTTAAAAACCTAAAGAAGATTAATAAAGCAAACTTATTAAGAACAGATGCATTACTTAAAAAGAATTTAGAACAAGCAGATTCTCTACATTATGTTTATAAGAAAGTTTTGATAGAAGAATCGAAAAAATCAAATTCTGGAACTTCTATAGATTTCGGAAAAAATGATGTTAAATCATCAAACAGAGAATTAAAACTTTTTGAAGCTAATTTAGAATTAAATGAAAATTTAATAGATGTTAATAAAGATTTATCAGAAAAATCAGAGGTTATAAATATCGTTTCTAATTTTCAACCAATAGGACATAAAGTGAAAGAAATTAAAAAGAATAAAATCTTTCAGTTAGGTTTATTAGGTTTTTCTTTTATAGTTGTTTTTCTATTGTTAATAAAATTGAATTATTTTTTAAATAATTATAAAAATTAAATTACTTCAAAGCATAGAAAATGAAGGTAGAAGAAACAAAATTAAAGGATTGTTTTATAATAACTCCAAAAGTATTTGGTGATCATAGAGGTTATTTTTTTGAAAGTTTTAATACTCATAAATTTATAGAACAAACGAATATAAATACCACTTTTGTTCAAGATAATGAAGCTTTTTCTAATAGAGGAGTTTTAAGAGGATTACATTTTCAAAAAGGAGAATTTGCACAAGCAAAATTAGTGCGAGTTGTTAAAGGAAAAGTATTAGATGTGGTGGTAGATCTTAGGCCAAATTCAGAAACTTACGGAGCACACTTTTCAATTGTTTTATCAGGAGAAAATAAAAAGCAATTATTTGTACCTAGAGGATTTGCTCATGGATATGCTGTTTTAGAAGATAATACACTTTTCGCTTATAAATGTGATAATTTGTATAAACCAGAAGCAGAAGGAGGAATAATTTATAACGACCCTAGTTTAAAAATAGATTGGATGCTGTCTGATAGTGAAATTCAATTATCCGATAAAGATGTAGA
>CALISK010000054.1 GCA_938041625.1 uncultured Tenacibaculum sp.
ATAATGATTTTCTTCAAAACTACCTTAACGAGTTCTGCTATAAGTTTAATAGAAGATATTTTGGTGATCAAACCATGGAAAGGCTTATCATTGCTGGTGTCAATCATCGATGGAATGAACTTTAGGTGTGATTAAGGATAAACATAAAAAATTTTAAGCTATATAAACTCATTAAAAGAATTTTCCATAGTAATACGAGCTTGTTAAGATAAGTTAAATCATTTGAAACTTTCTAATTCACCAAACGTAGTAAATTATTAGTTGCTAACATAAAACGACCTAGTAAAGTGTTTACGGATATTTATTATGGTTGATGGATCAATATCGTGCGGATTCATAACCCAATTACTTACTCATTCTATAGAAAAGCAACTAAAAAATGTTTTTTTTTTAAATATGGTATAAATGATTCAATAGGAACTTATGAGTTACATAGATGTTTTTTATTTTCAAAATGTCCCTTAGAAGTTAGAATCATGTAACTAAAAACTATCTGAAAGACAACTTAATTTATTCTCTTAGAACACTATGCTATAAGATTAGTGATTGATAAGTTAGTAAATACAATGCTTTTGAAAGAAATATATTAAGTTGCTATTTTTCTTGGATATTAATAAATAATGCAAAACTAGTAATTAAAATGTATATTTTATTGTTTGTTTTTTACTAAGTTATTAAAACAAATCTAAAATTGCTAGACACTAAATCAAAGCTATAAAAGATAATATATTAACTTCTTTAACAAACAAAGAAAACAATCTAATTATCAACAACATGACTCTTAGTTATTTTACTTTATTTTTAATAAAAAGAATAACTTTTACAATGATATTTTTTTTTAATCGACGATTTTCTTTGCGCAAAGAACTTGTTTCTGCATTCAATATTTGCAGTTGATTCAATAAATGTATGTCTTGCTTTTTATCAATAGCTAATTCTTCTTGGTTTATATACAAATATTTTAATCTATTGCTCATTACATTACCTATGGCTGTATATGATAATCTAGTTTTTAACTCTTTTTCAGCTCTTAGAGATTTTTCTTTTCTTAATTCGTCATTTTCATAAACCAGTTTCATTTTATTTATTGTGTCCTCTAAAATTGGATACCCCCAAATAGTTTCTTTTGAAAAAATCGCATCTGGGTTTTCAATTTTCCCTATTTTACAATCAACCAAATAACTATTATACTGATTCATATATTCAGTATTTCCCGAATAGTTAGAGGCTATAGTAGGCTTACCTAAATACATTGCCTCGGCTAATGTTAATCCAAATCCTTCTGAATGATGTAAAGACACATAACAATCACAATTATTAATTAAATTATATATACTATTCTGATCTAAATCTATATCAATAATTCCAATATTTTTTTGACCTTTAATTGAGTTATATAACTCTCTTTCTATTTTTTTGAAATCCTTTGCACTTGATGTTTTAATTATCAATTCTACGTTTTCATTTTGTTCAAATGCCTTTATAAAAGCTTTTATTAAATGAAAAGGATTTTTCCGTTCAACTGAGCTGTGATAATTAAATATAAACAAAAAACGAAATTTTTCTTTTGATTTAACTATCAACTTATTTCCTATATTAATAGGTTTAAATTTAACCTCTATTGGGTGCGGCACAATTATAATTGGTCTATCGTATATTTTTGAAAAAATAGTTTTACAATAGTCTGAAGATGTCCATACTTCGTTAAACAAATTTATCGCATTTCTTAATTTATTAGGAATATGTTCAGATTCCCAAATTAAATATAAAATAGTATATTTTTTTTTAAAAAATTCAGGATTTATAACGCTAAAAAATTCATCAATATCATTAAGTGATATTTGTACTAAATTTACAGAATAATTAATATCATATTTATAAGTATCATTTTGTTTCAATTTTTCATAATCAATTTCACTAACAGAAACTCCTACTGATTTTAATGCTTTTGAATTTAATCGTACAGCTTCTGCCAATCCAAATTTACCGTTGAAATAACCCACAACATTAATACCATTCATTCTTACTTTTTCAACTTTCAAACTATTACAATTACTAATTAATTATTTGCTTTTTTCTCCTATTTTTAGTTTCCTAAACTAATCTTATTTATTATTGCATTACAAATCTTATTTTATCAAAATACCCTTAATTAATTTACATTTATAAAAATAATTGACTCAATAATTACATTTATTTTACTTTTTAATGTTACTTAAAAAAAGAAACAATATAAATAAATATCAATAGTCATATCCTATTTTTAATATATTTTTGATCTAATTACTAATTCATTTTTTTTGTTAAACTAAACAAAAAATATTGAATTTTCTAAACACAAAAAAAATGATAAATGTCTACTTTATGTGCGATATTTTTTCGCATCCCCTACATCACCAAGACACCAATCATGATTGGGTTATAGATTTTTGGCTTCCCAAATCAATATATAAAATTGAGAAAGCAACAAATAATATTACAAAAGATGAGGAAATTTATTCTTATTTGCCCGATAAACCTTATTCTAATCTTAACAACGAACGCACTGAATTAATTTCAAATTATTTAAAAAACAATTTAAATCATATTGATCTAGTAATTGCTTTTGAGTGTAAACCCGAAACCCGAAATATTTTAAACAAAATTCATAAAAATATTGTTTATGCTTTTTTTAGCCCACTTAGATATTCTGATAGATTAACATTTGCTTTAACTTCAAATAACGAAGAATTTCAAAAAAAAATAGAAATTGCACACAAAAAGGCTCTACAATATTATCAAAATCAAGCATCATATGTTTCTCATTTTATTAATAACAATACCACCAAGTTAGATATTCCTGAAAACTCTACATTACTGATAGGTCAGGTTGAACAGGATCTTGCTGTTTGGAATGGGAAAGATTATTTAAACCTTGATCAATATTTTGACGACATAGAAAAAAAATCTACAAATTCAACTTTACTATATAAGGCACATCCTTTTGCTCCTGATAATAATTTAAAAATTAGAACTAATAAAAATGTTACAATTGTTGACGCCGAAATTTATCAATTATTAGCATCTGAAAAAGTAAAAAAAGTTATTACAGTTTCATCTAGTGTAGCAAAAGAAGCCTTCTTTTTTGAAAAAAAAGTAACTCAATATTTTAGCGGATATATCACTGAAAAAACAAAAAGCATACCTTATACTCAAGATCCAAAATTTTGGAATTATTTATTAGATAAAAGTAATGATTTATTTACTACAGAATTTAATATTGATGCGATTGATATAAGACCTATTCGAAAAACTTATTGGGGTTACAGTTATATTTCGAATTTAAAATTCACTCAATCAACTGAACTAAAAGAATTTAAAAAAAAATATTTATTTATTAAAAAACCTAAATTTATGATTAGTAAAAAAAGATAATTTTGACTTATTATTTGATGAGATACCACCTTTTTAATCATCTGCTATGATTTATAAAAGTCTTTTATTAATTCAATGATTCTTAATTGATCTTTTATTTCTAACTCATAAAATAAAGGTAATCGCACTAATGAATTAGAAAAATTCTCACAATTTGAAAGTTTTTTTAATAAATTTTCTTTCAAATAAAATTTACTTTTATGCAATGATACATAATGAAATACCGTAAATACATTATTAGTTTTTAAATAAGACATTAATGAGTCGCGTTCGTTTTCTGAATTACAAATCATATAAAACAAATGCCCATTTACTGTTGCATAT
>CALISK010000055.1 GCA_938041625.1 uncultured Tenacibaculum sp.
TGTTTCTCCCACAAATCGAATTCCAAGAGCAAATAATACTTTTTCAAAAGGAATCTCTTTCGATTTTTTAATTCCTTCAATCATATTTTTTGCTGATTTCTCTGCCATACGCTCTAAAGGAACAATCTCTTCTTCTTTTAACTCATATAAATCAGCATAGTTTTTTATCAGTCCTTCTTTACGAAGTAAATCAACTGTTTCTCCTCCTAAGCCATCAATATCCATTGCTTTTCTACTAATGAAATGTTGAATTCTCCCTGTTATTTGTGGTGCACAACCAAATTCATTCGGACAATAATGTTTTGCATCTCCTTCCTTTCTTACTAATTCTGAACCACATTCTGGACAGTTAGTTGCGTATTTTGTTTTTTCAGAATTTTCAGCTCGTTTAGTTACATCTACTTTTATTATTTTAGGTATAATCTCTCCTCCTTTTTCAATAAAAACAGTATCACCTATGCGTATATCTAACTTTTCTATTTGATCTGCATTATGTAAAGATGCTCTCTTAACAGTTGTTCCTGCTAAATGAACAGGTTCTAAATTTGCTACTGGAGTTATGGCTCCTGTGCGCCCTACTTGATAGCTTATCTCATTTAAAACTGTTGTTACTTGCTCTGCTTTAAATTTATAAGCAATAGCCCAACGGGGTGCTTTTGAAGTATAACCTAATTCTTCTTGTTGTTGTAATGAATTTACTTTAATTACAACACCATCTGTTTCATATGGTAAATCATGACGCTTTTCATCCCAACTATTTACGAATTCAAAAACTTCTTCTATTGATTTAGCAAATGAAATAGTCTCAGGAACTTTAAATCCGATTTCTCTAGCTGCTTTTAAACTTTCAAAATGAGTTTTGTATTTTCTTTCATCTGTAACAACTTGATACAGCAAACAATCTAATGGTCTCTTAGCTACTTCGGCACTATCTTGTAGCTTTAAACTTCCACTAGCTGTATTTCTTGGGTTTCTATAAGCTTCCTCTCCATTACTAACTCGCTCTTCATTCATTTTATGAAACCCTTCTAAAGGCAAAATAATTTCACCTCTCATTTCAAAATCAGATAGAAAGTTATTTTTAGCTAATAAAGGTATCGAACGAATCGTTCTAATATTTGTTGATACATCATCCCCTTGAAAACCATCTCCTCTCGTTACTGCTCTAACAAAAGCTCCGTTTTCATATGTTAAATTAATAGATGCTCCATCATATTTTAACTCACAAGTATATTCTATCTCTGTAGTTCCTAAGTTTTTTTGTACTCTTTTTTCCCAATCTAATAAGTCTTCTTTAGAATAAGAATTATCTAAAGAATACATTCTATTTTTATGAGTAATAGTATCAAAATTCTTAGTAATTCCTCCTCCTACTCTTTTTGTTGGAGAATTTGCATCAAAAAATGCTGGGTTTTCTTCTTCTAATTTCTCTAACTCTTTCAGTTTTATATCAAACTCGTAATCTGAAATTGTAGCATTATCTAATACATAATAATTATAATTATGTTGATTTAATTCTTCTCTTAAAAATTCTATTCTCTCTTTAATTGTCATTATATTTCTTTCTTCAAAAAATTTTCTACTTGTCTTCTATGTCTTAATATATGCACAATGGCATGTTCTAATAATTGCTCTAAATCATAAGTAACATTCCAACGTGTTTTAAATGAATATTTTTCTAATTCTTTATTTGTTTTATACCAATTTTCATGAAACGATTCTTTAGTATATACCATCATTTTATCTACTTCCTCAATAGCTGTATCTATTAAATCAATTTTTTTATTGTATTTTAACCAACCTTTTGTACTTATCGATTGTATATAATTTGCATACGTATAACCAAATTGAATTATATGGAAACTTACTGTTTGTATAGATTTACAATCAGGATCTGTTGCTTCTTTATCTCTAATTAAATTAAATTCTTCGTTTGAAATATTTTTTAAGATTTTCTTATAATCAACAACAGCTCTTTCGTACTCTTCTACTAAAGCAGTTAACATTTCATTTTTTTTCATTAGCTATTTTTTCTTTCCAGTTAAAAAACTTACCCCACTAGGTAGTGGATTTCCAGAAGAACGTCTAAATGACACTATCTGACCAACATGCCAAGTTGCATCAGCAATTGGGCCATTAATAGCATTCCAAAAATCAATTTTTCTTTCGCCAAAAATAATTTTAAGTTTTGATAAATCTTTACTTTCTTTTAAAATATCACTTGCTTTTTTAAAATTCTTAAGTGTTCTCTTTCTTTTCTCTGTGAAAGTTAATTTTGTTTGAGTTTTACCGTTAGGCACATTTAATGTTGCATTTAATATCATATGAGATAAACCTAAAATATGATCGATAGTTTCACCTGTAGTTCGCCCCTCTTTTGAAGGTTTATATGCAAGATCTTCATCTCTTAAACTTTCTGTAGCCCAATAGTAACGAAAACCTAATCCATCTACCATTCTACCCGCTACTGCTCCAGCAGTATATTCTTTAGGTGCTTCTTCTATTTCATAATAAGGTAAATCATTTTTCTCTTTTAATTCCATATTTATATTTTTAAATACTTGTTTTACCTTTATCTCTGCTGAATCATCATAAATAATCATTTCTTTTTCAGTTATTGATTCTATTGTTATTGTATCATTTCTTTTATGGTTATTCGGTTTGAAAATAAATTTCGTTTTATCTTCTAAAATTTCCCATGTTCCTTCTTCTCCTTTTACTTTGGTATCAACACCTTCTATCTTTTTTATTCTATATGCTTGATATTTTCCGTTTTTAAAAAAAGAAATCCATTTTTTACCTTTTTCACCTTTATACACTCCTGTTTTTTCACCTTTCTTAATCTTATATGCAGGTGCCCATTTACCTGCTACTAAATATTTTTTATACGATTCTGTTTGAGTAAAGCTTAATGTAGTAGATAATAGTAATATTAAAAGAGTTAATTTTTTCATATAATATAATATTCTTTTTTTCTACAAACGAAGATAAATAAAAAAGCCTGAAGCAATTTTATTTCACTTCAGACTTTTAATTTTATTTAATAGTTTTCTTCTTATAAATAGAAAATTAAGATCAGCCATTTTTATCTTACAAATCTTTATTCATGTTTTCAAATATGACTTTTCTATTCTTTCTTTTAGATTTTTGATTAATAGTCATTTCTTTTTCTGTAATTGATTCAATTACTAGTGTATCTCTCGTTTTTCTATTGCTCGATTTAGATATAAGTAAAGATTTTTCTTTTAAAAACTTCCATGTACCATACTCTCCTTTCACTTCTTTAATTACTCCCTCAATATCTTCTATTTTAAATACTTGAAATTTTCCGTTTTTAAAAAAGGAAATCCACATTTCACCTTTTCTTTCTTTAGGAAAAGCCTTTTTTTTATCTCCAAAAACTTTATATGCTGGTGTCCATTTACCTGCAATTAAATATTCTTCATATGATTTTGTTTGAGTAAAACTTGATGTAATAAATAGTAACAATATTAAAAGTGTAACATTTTTCATCTTAACTAATTTTTTTTCTACAAACGAAGGTAAATAAAAAAGCCTGAAGCAATTTTATTTCACTTCAGACTTTAAATTTTATTTAGTAATTTTCTACTAATAATAAGTATATCTACGAACCTTAGCTATGTGTTTAGCCAAACGCATTACTTGATGAGAATAACCATACTCGTTATCGTACCATACATAAATTACAATTGTGTTTCCATCTGCAATAGTTGCTTTACTATCAAAAATTGAAGGAGCAGTAGTACCCACTATATCAGAAGACACTAATTCATTATGTAATGAATATTGAATTTGCTCTACTAAATCTCCTTCTAAAGCATATTGCTTCATAATCGCATTAATAGCTTCAACTGTTGTTTCAGAATTTAACTGTAGATTTAAAATAGCCAATGATCCATTTGGTACTGGCACTCTAATTGCATTCGACGTTAACTTTCCTTCTAATGCTGGTAATGCTTTAGAAACTGCTTTACCTGCACCTGTTTCTGTAATTACCATATTTAAAGCAGCTGCTCTTCCTCTACGGTTTTTCTTATGCATATTATCTACTAAATTCTGATCATTAGTATATGCATGTATCGTTTCTAAATGCCCTTTCTTTATTCCGAAGTTATCTTCTAAAACTTTTAAAACTGGCGTTATCGCATTTGTAGTACATGAAGCTGCAGAGAAAATATCTAATTTGTCTGGATTGTTTTCTAAATGATTTACACCATGTACAATATTTGGAATTCCTTTTCCTGGAGCTGTTAATAACACTTTACTTGCTCCGTTTGGTACTAAATGACGAGCTAAAGCTTCTTTATCTCTAAATGCTCCTGTATTATCTATTATTAAAGCGTCGTTAATACCATATTTTGTATAATCTATATCTTCTGGTTGTGCTGCAGAAATCATATAAACAGTAGTACCGTTTATAATTAGTGCATTATTTTCAGCATCTACCTGTACAGTTCCTAAAAAATCTCCATGTACAGAATCTATACTTAATAATGAAGCTCTTTTTTCTAATACTGTTGCATCAATTTTTCCACGAGTAACTACAGCTCTTAATCGTAATTGAGAACCTTTCCCCATTTTACTACTTAATTCACGTGCTAATAAACGACCAATACGTCCAAAACCATATAATACAACATCTTTAGGTGCTATTGCTTTAGCTTCTGTTACGTCTTTTAATTGTTTTTTTACAAAATCAATTTTATCTGTACTTGTATCATCTATTAAATGATACTCATAAGCTAATTTACCTATATCTAATTTTGATGCTGGTAATTTTATAGACTGAATTGCTTTCGCTATTTCTAATGCATCTTGAATTGAAATTGGTTTAGCAACAAATTCTTTAGCGTAATCAATTAAATTTAGAACTTCACTTGCCCTTTTATCTACTAAAGGGTTTCTAAAAAGTACTAATTCTATAGATTTATCATACCATAAATCATTTACAATATTGATAAATTCTGTGGTTGCTCTTCTTATTTGAGCTTGATTCACCACTTCTTTTTCGTAATTTGTTATAATTGACATAGTTGTGTGTTAACTAATTTTATAAAATTTGTGCAAAAATAGTTATTTCAAACGATTTCGTAACTTTTTTGAGCATAAAAAAACGCGATAAAATATTTTATCGCGTTTTT
>CALISK010000056.1 GCA_938041625.1 uncultured Tenacibaculum sp.
ACTTGTAAATGTGTATAACCAGGTAATAATTTATTTTTATGTTCCTCAGCTAAATGAATAAGGGTATCAAATAAGGTTTTAACCTTTTCAATAATTACATGTAATTCATTTTTGTAATATAGTTGTAAGGCTACTAAAACCTGATCATTTCTTGAACGTGCCGTATGTATTTTTTTTCCAGTATCTCCTAATTTTTTAGTGAGTTCAAACTCTATTTTAGAATGTACATCTTCAAAATCGTTTTCAATAACAAATGTTTCGTTTTCTACCTGATCAAGTAAATCATCTAAAGCAGTAATTAATTCCTCTAATTCGGCATTAGAAATAATCTGTATTGAAGCTAACATTTTTGCATGTGCTTTAGACGCAATAATATCGTACTTAGCAATATGAATATCTATTTCTCTATCGTTACCAACAGTGAATTTTTCAATAGCTTTATCTAGGTTAAATTGTTTTTTCCAGAGTTTCATGGTTTCAATTATCAGTAATCAATAAACAGTTATCATTTATCAATTATCGGTTATTAATTTTTAGGTATATTTCTAATTATCATTTGTGTCATTGTTAATTGTTTACTGTTCACAGATCATTGATAATATTTTAATATAAATATCTATTCCTTCTTTTATTTCATCGACATAAATAAATTCATCTGCGGTATGAGAGCGTGTACTATCTCCAGGACCTAATTTTACAGATTGACAACTTAATACAGATTGGTCAGATAGGGTAGGAGAGCCATAAGTTGTTCTACCTAAAGCAATACCTGATTGAATTAATTCATGATTTTCATCAATAGAAGAAGAATTGAGTCTTAAGCTTCTCGGAACAATTTCACAAGGAGCTTCTTTTGTTAAAAGATCAGCAATTTCTTTGTTAGTGTATTTATCATTTACACGAACATCCACCACTAAATCAACGGCAGAAGGAACGGCGTTATGTTGTTTACCAGCATTAATTTGAGTAATGGTCATTTTTACATCTCCTAAAACTTCCGAAGTTTTTTCAAACTGATAACTTTTAAACCATTCTAATACTTTAATAGTATTATAAATTGGATTGTCGTTATTTGGATGTGCAGCATGACTAGGAGTTCCGCTTACTTTTGCATCAAAAACAATGAGTCCTTTTTCTGCAATGGCCAATTGCATTTGTGTAGGTTCGCCAACAATAGCTACGTCTATTTTAGGAATAATAGATAGCATACTGTTTAAACCATTAGGACCACTACTTTCTTCTTCAGCAGAACCTACAAAAACTAAATTGTATTTTAAATTTTCTTTATTATAGAAGTAAGAAAATGTAGCTAATAAAGAAACCAAACAGCCACCTGCATCATTACTTCCTAAACCGTATAACTTGCCGTCTTCTACAGTAGCCTTAAAGGGGTCTTTAGTATAACCATTATTTGGGTATACGGTATCATGATGTGAGTTTAATAATATAGTAGGTTTATGCTCATCAAAATGTTTATTAGTAGCCCATACGTTATGGTTGGTTCTGTTGTATTTTATGTTATGAACTTTACACCAGTTTTCTAATAAATTACCCGTTTTATCTTCTTCTGAAGAAAAAGAAGGGGTTTCTATTAACTGTTTTAATAAGTCGATGGCACTATAGGTAAGTTCTTTCTGTGTCATTATTGTTGAAATGTAGTACATTTTATTGTTGAATTAAATGGCATGTTTGGTGCTCCAATATGAACACTGGTTACTCCTTTTTTAACAGCTTGTAAACTGTTTTGTATTTTAGGAAGCATACCTTCATTTATAATTCCTTTATCTTTTAAATTATCAAAAACATTAAAGTCAATCCGTTCAATTACAGAATTATCGTCGTTAATATCTTCTAATACTCCATTTTTTTCAAAACAATAGTATAATGAAACTTTATATTTTTTTGATAAACCAACAGCCAATTCAGAGGCTATAGTATCTGCATTTGTGTTTAGTAATTGCTCTTTTTTATTATGAGTAATAGCACAAAATACAGGAGTAATGTTATGTTGTAATAAAACTTCTAAAACCTCTGTGTTTACATTTATAATATCACCAGCAAAACCGTAATCAATATCTTTAACAGGTCTTTTAACAGCAACAATAGTGTTACCATCTGCACCAGAAAAACCAACAGAGTTACAATGGTTTGCTTGTAGTTTTGCAACGATGTTTTTATTTATTTTTCCTCCGTACACCATGGTAATAATATCAAGTGTTTCTGCATCTGTAATTCTTCTACCATGAATCATTTTAGGAGCTATTCCCATTTTTTTTGAGACTTCAGAAGCAGACCTTCCACCACCATGTACTAAAATTTTAGGAGTATCTAATTGTGAAAAATCGTTTAAAAATTTATTTAAAAGCGTTTCATTATTAATAATATTACCTCCAATTTTTATAATCTTTAGTGTTTTCATACTATAAATTTTCAAGAATTTTTTTTAAAACAACCTGTGCCGCATAAGTTCTATTATTAGCTTGGTTTATAACCAAAGAATCGTCAGAATCTAAAACAGCATCTTCCACAACTACATTTCTTCTTACAGGTAAACAGTGCATGAATTTAGCATTGTTTAATTTGTTTTTAGTAATCATCCAGTTTGTATCTTGATGTAATA
>CALISK010000057.1 GCA_938041625.1 uncultured Tenacibaculum sp.
ATAAACAAAAAACATGTCTTACCAGTAAAAAAGGCATCAGCAAATTATGTTTCGCTGATGCCTTTTGGCTTTATTAAAGATTTATCTTCTCCAGAAGTTAAATATAATTCTTCTCGACAATGGTTTGGAGAAACCAAAAAAGGAGTAAAACAATATGCAGAAGAATTTAGAAAAGAACATATAAAAATTATGGTGAAGCCTCAAATATGGGTTTGGCGAGGAGAGTTTACAGGGTATATTGAAATGAAATCCGAAGAAAATTGGAAACTGTTAGAAAACACATATTCTAAATTTATTTTAGAGTATGCTCAATTATCAGAAGAAATTAAAGCAGATGTTTTTTGTATTGGAACAGAGTTAGAGAAATTTGTAATGAATAGACCTAAGTATTGGAATAACCTGATTAAAGAAATTAAAAAAGTATACAAAGGAAAGTTAACATACGCTGCTAATTGGGATGAGTTTAAAAGAGTCCCTTTTTGGAAACAAATGGATTATATAGGAATTGATGCTTATTTTCCTTTGAGTGATAAAAAAAGCCCTTCTGTTAATGATTTTGAGTTAGGTTGGAAATCTCATAAAGAAACAATAGAGAAATTACAAAAACAATTTAGAAAACCAGTTGTTTTCACAGAATACGGTTATAGAAGTGTAAATTATACTGGGAAAGAACCTTGGAAATCGGATAGAATTACTGGTGAAGTAAATTTATTAGCTCAAGAAAATGCTACACAAGCGATATATAATCAGTTTTGGAAAGAAGATTGGTTTGCTGGTGGATTTTTATGGAAGTGGTTTCACAATCACAGGAAAGTAGGAGGTGAGAATAATAACAGATTTACACCACAAAATAAACCTACAGAAAAATTAATTCAGAAACTATATGCGCAGTAAACATTTATTTTTATTGGTTTTATTTATTTTTATTTCTTGCACAGAAAAAGAAGCGTTATCTAATACTTTATTACAAGAATATTTAGAAATACATTCGAATAAAGAATTAGATGAGGTAATTGCTTGTGCTGGTAGTAAAAAAGGAAATGAAAATACAGTTTTTATATATTATTATCCTATTATGGGGAGTTCGGAATACAGATATTATGAAACAGAAAACAGTGGAGTAGATCCAAATGATTTTTCAAATTATACATTAAAAAGCTTTCCTTCGGAAGGTGTCTTTGGAAATAAACTATCTCTCTATATAAGAGATTTAGACCATGAAGCCTGGGGAATTGTTACTTTTTTATCGGAAGGAAAAGTACATAAATCAAATCCAATTCGATTAAAACAAAAAAGTAACCCAACGAAGTACAATGAAAATGTCTCTATTGATTTTTCACAACAAGAATCACCTAAGTTTTCTTGGAATAAAAGTTTGCTGAGTAATGATGCCATTTATTTTCAAGCTTTAGTAAATGAAAAAGATAAGTTTATATCTGGAACATACACAAATGAACTATGTTTTCGTTATTATGATATTAGTAATGTTGTTTTAGATATTAATTTAGGAACTCCAGCAATATTAGATACTACAATAAAACATACTATTACAATCCTTGGGGTTAGTGAAGATAATTGGGTGAATTTACAAGCAGAAAAAATATTTTAATAGTTTTAAATGAAACAGAAAATTATATTTATTCTTTTAATATTGGGGGGGTTGAGTATTCAATCACAAGAAAGAATAATATCTGAGGTTAAAATACAAGGAGCAAAAAAAACAAAAGTTTCTTTTCTTAAAGGTCTATTAGAAGTCAAAAGTAGACAAGTATTAGATTCTGTTCGTATAGAAAAAGATGTATCACTATTAAAACGATTGCCTTCGGTTTCTCATGCTTATTTTCAAGTAGATTATTTACGAGACAATTTATACAATGTCCGTATTGGAATAGAAGAGAATTTTACCATTATACCAGATTTAGCTTTTTGGACATCTACAAACAATCAGTTTTCTTATAAAATAGGAGTTTATGATTATAACTTCTTAGGGAGAAATTATGCAGTAGGAGGGTTTTATCAAAATAATGGGTACGATACCTATGCTTTAAACTTTAGAGCTCCAAATTTGTTTTCTAAAAAGTTTGGTTTGGCTTTTAGCCATCAGAACTGGAAAAGTGAAGAGCCATTATTTTTTAATGGTCAGTCAGCTAATTATTTATATAATAATATTTCTACTGAACTATTGGGGTTGTATCAATTAGACTTCAATAATCAACTAACTTTTGGAATTAGTTATTTTACAGAGAAATATAGGTATTTAAGAGGAGCTACAAGTCCAGAAATACCTAGAGATTTAAAAGTAGATAAGATTTTATATAAACTATTGTACACCTATGAAGATTTAGATTATTATTATCATTATTTAGATGGTTTTAAGAGTGTTTTATATTTACAGTATGTTACTTCCAAAAATAATTTTCAAGAACAGTTTGTAATTGCGTGGAATGATTTTTTCTATTATGATAGAGTAGGTGAAAAAGGAAATTGGGCAAATAGATTACGTATAGGGTTTGCTTCTAATAGCGATTCTCCTTTTGCTCCTTTTGCATTAGATAATAACATAAATTTAAGAGGAGTTGGTATTATAGTAGATAGAGGTACAGCAAGTATTGTATACAATACAGAGTATCGGCATACTTTTTATGATAAAAAATGGCTAGCAATACAAGGAAATGCTTTTTTCGATGTAGGAACTTGGAGGCAACCAGGAGGAGAAATTAATGATTTTTGGAAAAAACAAAATGCAGAATTCTTTTCTGGAGTAGGATTACGTTTTATAAACAAGAAAATTTATAATGCCGTTTTTAGAATTGATTATGGATTTAGCTTAAAAGATGGAAGAAAAGGATTTGTATTTGGATTAGGACAGTATTTTTAAAAATAAGAGTATAGATATACATGTATACATCAATAGAAGTTGTTAAATCTAAAAAGGCATCATTTTTTACAACAATAATTTTATTACTCCTATATTTAATATATAAAGTGTTGTTTAAAATAATAACAGCTCCTTTTTATTTTTTTAAGTATAAAATATTAAAGAGACCAAGAGAGCTAAAAATAAAAATAGAAAGCGATAATATTATTGTTGAAAATGAAAAATATCATTTAACTCTTATAGGTATAGAAAAAGAAGAAGAGGTATATTCTTTAGCCAAAAACTTTTGTGAAGCTATTAATGAAGATACAGATACAATAGATGTATTTACTGTGAAAAACCATAATTTTAGTACAGATATAGATGGGTTTTGTGTAACTTCATTTATATTAAAATTGAATGATCAAATTTTATTACAAAGAATAAGAAAAGTAAATAAAAAAGCACTTACTTCTGATTTAATACAATTTTTTCCATCTACAGGTACTTTCGAGGTAATTGAAGAAATAGGTTTGTTTGAGTTAATTGAATATGATGAAAAAAAGAAAACTATTTCAGGCTATAATTTAAATTCTGAAGAAGATATTTATATTAAAATTTTGGATAAAAATAATTTTTGAAACTCTCTAATTAATATCTGGCCCAATAATTTCAACACTAACTTCTGTTTTTTTATTCTTCTCTTTTGATAAAGATATTAAGTGTTTATGTCCATGCCAATTATTACTTTTATAATACATAAATTTTTTAATAGTATCTCTTTCATAAAGTATGGTAAATCTGTTTGGCCCATATTCCTTAAAAATTAAACCTGTTGACTGTCCGTTTTTAATAATTTGTCCATCATTAGTTTCAGAAACCCAATAAATATTAACTTTATTAATGTCTAAATTATCATCTGTGTTTATTACAATTGAATTTTGATTAAGATATTCTCGCATTTCATAAAAACGACTAGGATTGTAAGAAAAATAGATAAAACAAATAAGTCCTATTAAAAAAATAGAAAAGAAAGTTATAAATGTCCATTTAAATAATTTTCTAAGCATTTTGTTTACTTATTGTTATTACCTATAGGGTATAATTCTTGTTTAATAAAATTTTCAGGAAATTCTTCTTCTCCTTCAAACCCTATTTCAATGTCTCGACCGTTATGTGGTATGTAATTTGTTTTAAAAATGTAATCCCAAATACTTAATGTAATTCCGAAATTAACTCCTTTTTTCCTATCTTCAGGTAGTTCTTTTGCATGATGCCAAATATGCATTTTAGGGTTGTTTAATATATATTTTAAATAACCATAATCCCAATTAATATTAGAATGATTTAAATGCCCAATAGTAATACTAAAAAAATGAACTAAAGCAATGTCTTTAGCAGTAAAACCACCCATAATTGCTAACGGAATGTATTTGATAGTATTATACACTACGGGTTCCATCCAATGATAACGTAAGTGCGCAGCAAACCCCATTTCTTTTACAGAGTGATGTACTTTATGAAAGTTCCAAAAGAACTCATATTTATGAAGTAATGTATGTGTATACCATTGAACAAAATCGATAATTATAAAGAAAGTAAATAGTCGTAGCCAAAATGGAAAGTTATTAATGTCAAAAAGCTGAAAGTTACCTACAGATAACCCAACAATTCCTAAAACGTCATTAAAGAATTGTTCGACAGTATTAGATAAAGCAAATAAGACAATTAAATTCAGTAAGAAAAAATTGAAAAACATGTAAAAAGTATCTAACCAAAAATCCTTTCTAAAAATAGATTGATTTTTTCTCCAAGGAAATAAAATCTCTAAAGCCCAAACTACAAGAGAAATAATAATTAAACCATAAAAATAATTTTCCCAATTCAATTCAAATAAGACAGATTGTTTTATATAGTTCCAATAATCGGAATAAGATTTTTGTATAAGATCTAGATATTTTTGCATGAATTAAAAAGACTTATTTAATATTAAAGGTAGTCAATAAAAAACATTATTAATTACAAAATTAATTCTTGTATTCATAAAAAAAAGACATACCTATATAAGTATGCCTTTTTTTACATTATGAATATTAAATATTATACTTGTTCTTTAAAACGAGATACTTCATTAATTTGAAATACACTAGAATAAGTAGATGTGGAGGTTCCCCAAGTACTTGCAGAGTAGATTTTTATAGTAATAGAATTTAAAATAATATTATTCCAATTATTAGAATTCGAGAAATCGGGGTTTTCAATACCGTTTATTTCTTTAATATGTAATAAACCTACTTGTTTCCAATTGCGGGAAGAATCTTGAATTCTTACCATTTTATTTTGCATTTGACCCAAAACATAAATGGCTAGTACTTCTTCATTTTTTAATGAAATATCAAATGAGTCATCAGCTATTTCAATAGCATGTACCTCATTATGTACTGTGTTTTTAATTATAAAATCGTTTTGTAAACTGGTTAACATCTATTGCTTTTTTAAATAAAGTTTATAGCTAACAAAAGCACAAAGAGAGGTAATTAACATAAAACAAGTTCCTACTAAGGCTGTTGTTTTAGCGCTAGCTGCTCCATATTTACCATTATCGAAATGAGGAGTAATAAGAACTAAAAATAATGAACTAACTAATACAGCTATAATAAGTTTAGTTAATTTAGGGTCCTTTTTAAAAGTCAAAAAGAACATCCCTATAGCTAGTAATATGGTTATAATAGAGATCATTTTACTTAATGTTATAGAAAAACTAGAGGGAACTGAATCTACCAATTTTTTAGTTTCAATAATATTAGCTTCTAATGAAGTAGTGTCTTTTCCTTCTGCTTTTAGCTCTGTTATTATTTTCTCACTTGTTTCTATTATTTTTTTAGCTTTAGTAACTTCTTCAGGGTTAAACTTTTTCATACCCAACTTAATACTGCTAAAAGAAGATAAAAAAGTGATTCCTATAGCTATTAAAAATGTTATTACCATGGTAACTAATGATGCTATTCTCATAATTTAATTATTTTTTTGCCAAAACTATGAGGTATAAAGGGTTTAATTTAGGTTGGTCTTCCGAAATTGTCTTTTGAGTTTCCTAACTAGAGCTTTTACTTCCAAAAGGATGTTTATAAAGTTTTATTTTAATACTTAATTAATTTTGACAGGGCTTAAAATTGATATTTTAAACCTAATTGTGCTTTCCAACGAGAATTAATAGCATCTAAAACCCAAGGTTTCGCATTTTCGTCTAACGTAAATTGATATATAGGTTGATTATTTTCTACTCCTTTAAATTCTAGTAAATTAAAATTAGAGTTCACTACATTAGGAACAAAAACTAAACGTCCCCAATCTTTATTTAATAAGTTTAAAACATTAAAAATATCTAAGCTCACTTGTAAATTGTGATTATTTTTAAAAGGAATGTTAAAAAGAACTTTAGCATCTAATTGATGATTCCATGGTGTTCTTCCACCATTTCTTTCTGCATAACTCCCTCTGTTTTCTTTTAAATAGTCATTATTCTCAATGAAATTATTTAATTGATTCCATTGTTCTTGAGCAGAGGTTATGATAGTTCCAGAAGCATCTGTAATATCTTGTAGTTGAATTTCACTTTGATTAGCAGGAATATATACCAAATCATTACGAGAAGAACCGTCTCTATTAACATCACCTTGATAAACTACGGTATAAGGGCTTCCAGAGGTTCCTGTATATAACATCGATAGTTGTAATTCTTGTTTATTTTTAAACTTGAAATTATAACTATGGGAAGAAACTAATTTATGGCGTAAATCGAAATTAGAAAAAGATAACCCAGGATCATGTGAATTAATTGCTTGATTCCATTCAAAATTAGCAGCAGAAGAGTTACGCACTGTACTAGACACTTCTTTACTTTTTCCGTTAGTATAACCAATAAAACCACTATAGTTTTTAGTGTTTTTATACAAACCTAAATTTATATTATAACGATATCCTTTATTGGTATTGCTTAATAAGAAAACATTAGTAAAATTATCATTTACTTTGGTTCCGTTATAAAATAAACGGTTATCAGCTCCTGTATAATTTCCAAATTCTTGTCGTCTGTTAATTGATTGAAAGAAAATTCCGTTCAATACATCAGTGTAAGTTGCTTCTGCAGTAAAACGAAAATTACGAGGTAATTTTGCTTCAAAACTTAAACGGGTTTTCCATTCTCTAGGTAATTCAAAATCGTTATCAATTAAATTAATTTCGGTCAATCCTGGTTGCTGCGCAGCTAATGTTCCTAAATTTTCTTCTAATCGAACAGTATTTCCACCAGGACGAACATCTACATTAAAATAGTCTGTACCAGAAATATATTCAGCGTAAGCAAACCATAAATAAGGAATGCGACCTGTGAATAAACCACTACCACCACTTATTTTATATTTTTTGTCTTCATCCAATGTATATTCAAAACTAACTCTAGGATTAATATGTGGTTTTTCACTAATTTTATTCGTGAAATTGCTAAATTCTGGTGTGTTTCTTACCAATGTACTTAATGGTAGTTCACCTAACAAAAATTGATTGTCTAAACGTACACCAATATTTACTGAAAAATTATCTTGTATTCTTATTTTATCTTGCAAATAAAAAGCGGAGGTAAGTACATCGATAGTTGCAGAAGGTCTATTATTTACAAAATTAAAAGAATTATTAGTAGTATGATATACACCTCTTATTCTAGAAGGTTGATCGTTTAAGAAATCATCGACAGAACTGTATGCCCAACGACCGTTCCAGGCAGTTAAAAAACCATAATCAATGTCATTATATTGGAATAATAAGCCCCCAGTAATGGTATGGTTGTTTTTATAATATGTTAACTTATCGGTAAACTGAAAAGTATTTAAGTTCGTGTTATAAATAGAAGCTTCTCTATAAGTACCTGCAAAAATTCGGTTAGAAGAATCATTAATTTCTATATGTGGAAAAACACGACCATCATATGATCTATCTTCTTTTACCTTAGTGTAACCTAATGTTAGAATATTGGAAGTGTTTTCTGATAAACTAGAATTTAATTCAAAAGTAGTACTATTTAAAATACTATTATGGCGGTATCCTTGATTACCAAAATTAAAAACCGCCTGATTCCATTCTAAATTGTCAGCATAACTTTTTACAAAGTTATTTCTAAAAGTAAGTTTGTGTTTTTCTGAAATATTATAATCTAAACGCGCAAATACTTTTGTGGAAGCGGTTTTAATATCACTACTTTCAAAAGCTCCAGGATCATAATTGTAATCGTTTTTAAGTTTGTTGGCAATATCTATAACGGTTTGTTGACTAATATTTGATCCTGTTGAACCAGGGGCGCCAATAAGAGGAATTTCACTAATAGCTTGTTCTACGTTTATATAATAAAACAGTTTGTCTTTTTTAATTGCACCGCCAATGCCTGCACCAAATTGTACATCGTAAAAGTTATTTACATCTTGTTTTATCCCTTCGGCATAAGAACCAATTAAAAGTTGATTATTACCATAGCCATACACTTCTCCTTTGGTTGTATTTGTTCCGTTTTTAGTTACTACATTAATATTTGCACCTGTAAAATTACCAACGCTTACATCAAACGGAGATGTTTTTACAGAAAGCTCTTTTATAGCTCCAAAGCTAATAGGTTGGCTGCGAGATAAACTTCCTGGTGTACCGTTTGCAGAAGAACCAGCAGCACCACTTGCAGGTTCTTGAAAACCTACGACATCATTACTTGCAATTCCGTCAATATTAAAATTATTGAATCGATTACTAGCTCCACCAAAAGAATTCAAGTTCGCTTCGGATAAATTACGTGTTAAATCTTGTACACTTCTACTAACAGTTGGAGTTTTTAATAATTGTTTTGTAGTAATAATAGTAGGACTTTTCTTAGTAGAAGAACCTGTTATAACTACTTCTTCTAATGTCGTGTTTTCTTCTTTTAGAACAATATCTAAAGAAGCAGTTTTCCCTAGGTTAATAATGATTCCTGATTTTATATAAGGATGAAATCCAATAAAACGAATTTCAACTTTATATTGATTTCCTGGAGGAATATTGGCAATTACATAATGACCAGACTCTTGAGAAGAGGTTCCGTATTTAAAATTGGTTTCTATATCTGTAAGAATAATAGAAGCAAAAGGGATGGATTCTCCATGTATATCTATAACTTTTCCTTCTAAATTACCTGTTGTTTCTTGTGCGAATGTTAAAAATATAGAAAAGAATAAAACGATAAAAATATTGATTTTCATGCTTGTAATAAAAATTGATGTTTTAGTAATTTCGAGACTAAAAACAGTTAAGTTTTTAATCTTCTTTTAAAAATATGAGTTTTTAAATTACTAAAGGAGAACCTTTATTATAGAAGAGAGAGAAATAATTTTGTTTATTGAAACATGAAATTATAGAAGTTGTCTTTCTTGTAAAGAAAAGAATATTCAGTATTAATTTCCTGAAAGCTAGATTAATGTGTTTAAAACGAGATGTAAAATAATATAAATCTGTTATGGTATCTATATCTTTAAGAATTTCTATTTGTTGCACAATACCATTTTTATGCTCCAAATATTTTTTTAAAGAAGTAAAAAGAACTCTAGATTGCCAAGGTAAACTAGTGAAGTTTTTTTTATTGAATTGTTGTTTTGAAATAGTAATAAGATAAGCTCCTCCGTCTAAAGAAGGACCTAAAGTAGTAATTCCTTTATTTAAATTTTCATGCGCTATTGCTATGTGCTTCGCTTTTAAATCAGGACTATCATTACCAATAGAAATGATATGTTGATAGCCTTGTAAAAAAGCAGATTCAATAGCATTACTAAATCGTTCACTAAAAGAATTTCCTTTTTGAAGTTTTTCAGAAAAAACAATAACATCAAGGCCTGTTTTTTCTGCTTCTAAATACGTTTTTCGATTTAAATACTGAAATAAGGAGTTTCCCTTTACTATACCTTTTTGCTTTACTTCTTCTTCAGAAGTATTAGCAAAAAGTAAAATGGCGGTATGTTTTTTTGTGTTCAGCATTAAATAATATCAGACATGTAAAGTCGTATAAAATGAAAGAAAATTACTCAAAAAAGAATAAAAAATAAAAACACCTCAAAAAGAGGTGTTTGAAAAAAATATTTTTTATTTAAATTTAGCAACATCCACCACCATCGTAATGGAAAGTAGATTCTGAAAAATAAATATCATCTCTACCTAAAGCTTGTAATGCCGCTGCAGTTTTATCACAAATAGCTAAAGGTTGGTTTTTTAATAAAGTATGCCCTAAACCATCATCAAAATAATCTTCGTCACCATAATAGATCGCAGCTTTACCAGTAAAAATACAAGGACCATCTTCTGGCATTGGATCTTTAATAGCAGCAACTTCTATAGATTCTATATAAATTAATTCATCAGTAGGATAGCTCTTAGGGTCTAAAATACGATAAGGCTTTCTTGCTCTAATTTCAATAGTTCCAAAACCAGCATCAGTTAAAGCTTTTACATAATCAGCAATAGATAAACTTCCGCTTAAACATAATGCGCGTAAACGCTCATCATTACGTAACTCATCATTCATTTCTTGTTCACAAGTAGGGTCACTCATTACTAAACGTCCGTGAGGTTTTAAAACACGATACATTTCGGCAATTGCTTTCTTTAAATCATCTGATTTAAAAATATTAAATAAACAATTTTGAGCAGCTACATCAATAGAATTATCTTCAACAGGTAATGCCATAGCATCTCCTTTACGTAAATCAACAAACTCGCTTTTAAACCAGTCGTTTTGTTCTTCTGCAATTTTAAAATTTTTGCGAGAAGCTTCTAACATTTCATCCACAACATCTAAACCAATTACACCGCCTTTATTTCTATTGAAATATGCAAATTGTAATAGTTCCATTCCACCACCAACACCAACATATAGCATTTTTGGGTTGTTTGTTAAATCTCTTGCATGTACTGTAGAACCACAACCGTAGTTCATTTCTTGCATTATTTTAGGAATTTTTAAACCTGGTAATTCCCAAATAGGATTTGTAGTACAGCATAAACCTACATCAGGAGTTAGTGCTGCTTCTTTATATACATTATGTGTAGTATCTAAATAACTCATTTTTACTTGTCTTTTCTTATTAAAAAGTCTACCGAATATTTATCTAAATCTTTAGGTAGTAAAAGTAATCCTACCAAAAGTATTGTTCTGTACATTACATGAGAAAGATCCCAAATAGGGTCTTTTAAACCATGACCAAAAGTGACAATAACTAAAACAGATGCTAAAGCATACAACGCATAGTCTCTTTTAAAGCCAATTATTAATAACAAACCACCTATTAATTCTATAAGAGAAGTATAATAAGCAGAAAATAGCAGTAAAAAATCAGGAAGTAGCTCACCATAACTTTTTAAAAAAAAGTTGTTGTAAACGGCGTCTAATCCAAATTTAAATACCTTTCCAAATCCTTGGAAGAAAAAAATAAAACCAAGAAGTAATCTCATGGTTAACACTGCTATTTGTTTGTTTTTTTGCATTATAATTGCGAAATTAATTCTTTAAATAATGTAATCATTTTAGGCTCTGTTTCTCCAGCAATTGCTATTATTTCAGCAATATCTACTGGTTGTAGGTTTTTAGGATCACATTCATCAGTTAAAACTGAAACAGCACAGCAAGGAATATTTAATTGTTTTGCCACAATAACTTCTGGTACTGTGCTCATTCCTACTGCATCTACTTCTAATATTTGAAGCATTCTGTATTCTGCTCTGGTTTCTAATTGTGGTCCTACAACACTAGCATAAACACCTTCGTGGAGTGTTATGTCGTTCTTTTTAGCTATAACTTTCAGTTGACTGTTTATTTTTTTTGAATAAGGCTCTAGCATATCAGTAAAAATATTTCCAAAATCTTTAGCACCTTTAAATGCTAAAGGAGAACTACCTTGTAAGTTGATATGGTCTTCTAGCAACATAATATCTCCTTTTTTATAATTAAGGTTTATAGCTCCTGCAGCGTTAGATATTAATAAGTTTTTAATACCTAAGGCATGCATTGTACGAATACCATAGGTAACTTCCCATAAATTGTACCCTTCATATAAATGGAAACGACCAGCCATTACAACAACTTTTTTACCAGAAAGAGTTCCGTAAATTAACTTTCCAGAATGAAACTCTACAGTTGCTACTGGGAAATGAGGAATTTCATTATATGGAATTTCTAATTCAATTGAAATTTCATCAATTAATTTGCCCAAACCAGTACCTAATACGATACCAATTTCTGGATTTTCTAATCCTTTACTATTTAAATAATCTGCGGTTTTTTGTAGTTGTTCTTTTTTCATTTTAGTCTAAAAATTGTGAGAATGCTGGGTGATCTTTAATATCGTCAAAAATGTCAACATCATTTAACATTGGTAACAAAAATACAGTTTGTTTTTCTAAGTCAATTAAGGTTTCTTGTCTTACAGATGCTGTTCCCCAATCTTTGTTTTTAAAAATTTCTGGAATTGTTTCTTTTGAAGCTAGTAAATAATATCCGCCATCTTCAGCAGGACCAATAACAACATCATTAGTGTCTAATTGTTTAAATGCAGTTTTTATGTGTTTTGGTTCTAAATCATACAAATCACTACCAATGATAGCTACCTTTTCATATTCCTTTTTAAAAGAGTTTTTAAAAGCATTGTGCATTCGTTCTCCTAAATCATTTCCTTCCTGTGTATACTTTTGATATTTTTCAGAACTCCAAATATCATTTTCTCTAATTTTTACAGAATAAAAAACAGCGATATCACAAGATAATTGTTGTGTTACTTCTTTAGTTTTGTTCAATAAAAATTTATATATCTCTAAAGCTTTTTCATCACCTAATGATTTTGCTAACCTCGTTTTTACTTTCCCTAATTCAGGGTTTCTTGTAAAAATTAGTAACAAGTTTTTACTCATATACTTTAATTCCTTTTTTTAACCAAACGCTCCATTCTTTGTTAAAAACATGAACTTTGTTAGTTGTTTTGTTTTGAGAATTATAAACTTTATTCCCATTGTTTTTCCATTCGAAAATACCACCATATAAATTGAAAGTATTGGAATAACCACTTTTTTTTATTTGTTCGGCAATATCCTCTGATCGAACCCCTAGAGAGCAATATACTACTATTTTCGATTTTTTGTTTTTAGGAAGTTTTTTTAGTGTTTTTTTTAAATTGAAATTATCATATCCAGTATAAATAGCCTCTTTAAGATGGCTAACTTTAAATTCTTTCAATTCTCTGGCATCAAGAATAATTACATCTTCAGAAATACTCTTTAAATCTTTTGCATAAATATAAGGTATGGTTTTTTCATTATGTTTTTCTAAAAGTTGTTGTAAATTACTTTGAGAAAAAATAGTATTAGAAAGAAATAAGACTAATGAAAAAAGTAATACTCTCATAGTTTTTAATTAAGCAACAGTACCTTGGCAACTACTTCCTGCACCAGCAGTACAACCATAACAATGTTGATTGATAAT
>CALISK010000058.1 GCA_938041625.1 uncultured Tenacibaculum sp.
ATTCTTTTGGTTTTCAGAAACACAACCTATTAAGGTTATAAAAAAAAGCAATAGTACTTTCTTCATTTATAAAAAGATTTAAAAATCAATAAAGCAGTATGAAAATCACACTGCTTTATCTAGTTAGATCATTAATTCAAATACAATCTACAGCTATGATATTTTAATATTAGTATCCAGGGTTTTGGTCTGCTTCTGTAAGTGCTGTATTCTTATCTATTTCAGTTGCAGGAATAGGGAATAAATCATTTTTAGATGTATAACCAGTACTAGATAATTCAGTACTTGCTCTACCCCATCTTACTAAGTCCCAAAAACGTTGTCCTTCATGCGCTAATTCTAAGAATTTCTCATTTACAATAGCATCAAATAAATTAGACCCAGCAACTGAAGTAGCTATATCTGCTAATCCTGCTCTGTTTCTAACTTTATTCAATTGCATTCTTGCCATACCGTCTTGTCCAGCTTCACTATAAGCTTCTGCAGCTAATAATAAAACCTCAGCATATCTAAACAATCTAAAGTTAGTACCATAATTTAGTTCTCTAACTCCACTAGATGCTGTATCTTCTGGTCTTGTAGTATATTTTACTCTAATAGCTCCTTCATAATCCCAAATACTACCTCCTGTAGCCTTAGAAGGATCAACTCCTCCTCCTGCTGCTATCAATTCAGCTTCAGTCATTAAAGTTGCGGATTTCCTTTGTGTATCTCCTGCAGTATCAAAAGCCGTTACTAATTTACTTGTAGGTAAATTGAATCCCCATCCATTTAAAATACCTAAAGATCCTACATCAAAAATTCCATCACCTCTAGGTCCCATTAACTGAACATGTAAATTACTTTCATTTTGTCCACCCCAATTAACACTTCCACCATCCCAGTTTAATCCTGTAGTAGAAATAAAACCAAGTTCAAATAACGATTCTTTTCCAAACTCATTACTAATACTCCAAACATCTGCAACATTTGCTTCTAAATCATGTGCAGGATTATTAATCACAGCTTCAAAAAATGGAATTGATTCAGCAAATTTTCCTTCAAACACTAATACTTTACCCATTAACGCCTGAGCAAGTCCTTTAGAAACTCTAAAATTTTCTGCTACAGATGCCTTATCTGATAAACTTGCTATTGCATCTGTTAAATCTTCTTTAATTTGCTCATAAATTACCGCTTTAGAAGATTTAGGCTCTGCAAAATCTTCTGCTCCTTTTGGTAATGTTAACCTCATAGGCACATCCCCAAACATTGTTGTTAACTCAAAATAACTCCAAGCTCTAAAAAACTTTGCTTCAGCTGTAGCTCTATCTTTATTACTTAAACTACTATCTTTTAAGTTTTCAATAATTAAGTTAGATAATGCGATAGTACTGTAAAATCCACCCCATACATTTTGTATAGATACATTAGACGTTGAAACATTTGTATAATCATCTATATCTTGTAATTGCGCTTGATCTTGTGGATTACCACCTGCCGCATTTGCATCGTCTCCTGGTAATAATTTTACTAAGAAAGCACTATGCCAATCTTTACTGTAAGTAAGTTGTATTAAATCATACACTCCAATTACAGCCTCTTCAACATTATTCTCTTCTAAAAAGAAAGTTTCTAAATCTTGTACATTTTCAGGAGGGTTTGTTGTGAAATCTTCGTCACAAGAAATAACTCCAAAAAATAATACGAATGCTACGTAAAAAAATATTTTTTTCATTTTTAAAATTTTAAATCGTTAAAAGTTTAGAGAAAATCCGAAAATAGCACGAGCTGCTGTCGGGTAAAATCCTCTATCTACACCTATATCATTAAACCCAAAGTTTCCTATCTCAGGATCAAGCCCTTTATAATCAGTAAAGGTTAAAAAGTCATCTAAAGATACATATAATCTTAAACTATTCACACTAAGCTTACTAGTTAAACTTTCAGGTAACGTATAACCTAATTGAATTTGCTTAATTCTCATATAAGAGCCATCTTCAACTACTAAGTCTGTATCATAAGCTGCTGCAACATTTGCTGCTCCTGGAAAAATAGCATCAGCATCTCCTGGTCCCGTCCATCTTCCTGTAAAAAAGTGTACTGGCTTATTTGTTAATGGTCTAGATGGTTGGTGATATGTTGCAAAAATATCATTTCCTATAGTTCCTTGAAACTGAACATTAAAATCAAAATTCTTATACCCTAATTTCACATTTCCTCCAAATAAAACATCTGGGTGCGGAGAACCTAAAAATGTTTTATCTGCATTATTAATAACACCATCTCCGTTAGTATCTACTTTATTAACCTCTCCAGTTGCTGCATCAATACCATCTGTTTTAAATCCGTAAAAATACCATGCTGGTTGTCCTTGTGTAAACCTAGTTACCCCATCATTATTCTGAGGCGCTCCTGCTCCTTGTAAAGAAGTACCTTCTGGTAAAAACTGTATTTCAGTAACTTCATTATCTAAAGTAGATAAATTCGCATTTATTTGATAGCTAAAATCACCTTCTGTTGTATCTGAATATCCTATTTCAAATTCTAAACCTTTGTTTACTATAGTACCTGCATTAAATTCACTAGAATTAAACCCAGCAGAACCTGGTGTTATTAAGCTACCATCAGCAACAATTAAATCTTTTGTTGTTTTCTTGTAATAATCTGCAGAAAAACTTAATTTATTATTTAATGCTCTTAAATCAATACCAAAACCTAATTGCTCAGAAGTTTCCCATATTAAATTTGTATTTGCAAAACCAGTAATAGTAACCCCTGCCCTACCTAAATAACTTAATGCACGACCATTACTTTCATTTGTTATTGCAATTATATCAGAGTTTCCACCTAAATTTTGTTTATTTCCGTTTTCTCCCCAACTACCTCTAAATTTTAAATAGTTTAATGCAGATTCATCATTCCAAAAATCCTCATTAGAAACTACCCATCCTGCAGAGAAAGAAGGGAAGACTCCTGCCTTATTTGTTGTAGGAAATTTATCCGATTTATCTCTTCTTACTGTAGCCTCAAAAAGGTACCTCTCTTTGTAATCATATGAAAGTCTACCATACATTGACACTAAATTATCTCTAAAAGCTCTAGTTATAGGCGAAGTAGGAGAAAGTGTAAACCCTGGATTATTTTCATCAAAACCATTAAAATTAGCTACTGGAGAAGAAAAAACTCTTGTAGTATATGTTGGTCTTCTACTTTCCTCTGCAGAATATCCTGCTAATAATTTAAAATTATGATCGTTAAATGATTTTTCATAAGAAGCAAAATTTTCCCATAACCATCTTGTAAATTTTATTTTAGAGTTTCTTAAGTTATATTGTGTATTTGATGCTTCTGAAGCAACATGATAAGCACTTGTATTCTGCTGATTAAAAAACTGATTTTGTTCATAACCATATCTTGTGGTAAAACTTAACCCTTCTAAAATATTGAATTTTAAATACAATGTTGTTAAAAACTGATCGTTTTCATTAATATTCTCTTGAATTGCATTCGAAAAAGCAACAGGATTTATTACCTCTCCTGTAGAATATGTAGGATAACCATATACATTTCCATCTTTATCTCTTAATACAGGAACTCCATTCGCAGCAGATCTATCAAAAACATCTACAGGAACTCCATTTGTATAAGTTACAGGTGTTAATGGATCTATGATTAATAAATTTTGAATTACCCCTCTTGTATCACTATTTTCTGCAATACCTGTTCTATCTATAAAAGAAGTATTCGAATTTACTCCAAACTCTAACCAATCAGTAATTTCACTTTTCAAATTAAATCTAAAAGAATTTCTTTTAAAAGCAGAATTGTCTCCTCCTAAAATACCTTTTTGATTTGTATGCGATGCAGAAAAATAATATGAAGTACTATTTGTAGCTCCAGATAAACTTACATCATAACGTTGCATAAATGCATTATCAAAAGTTTCATCAATCCAATCAGTGTCAATTCCATTGTCTACAACAGCAGTTTGACCTGCTTCATTCATATAAGTTACAAACTGCGAAGCATTTAACAACTCCATATTTGTATTTACAAACTGCATTCCTAATTGTGTGTTGAAACTAATTTGCAAGTCTCCTTTTCTACCTTTTTTAGTGGTAATAATAACAACCCCATTTGCTCCTTCAGTACCATAAATAGCTGCTGAAGCGGCATCTTTAAGTATTTCCATATTAGCAATATCAGATGGTGCTATATTATCTATAGTAGAAACTTTCATTCCATCTACAATAAATAAAGGATCTGCATTTCCACTAGAACCAGTACCTCTAATTCTTATTTTTGCACCAGAACCTGGAGCACCAGAAGATGAAGAAACGGTAACCCCAGAAGTACGTCCTTGTAAAACTTGTTCTACTCTTTGGTTAGACACGCTTTGTATCTGTTTACTATCTATACTAGAAATTGCTCCGGTAACTAAACTTTTCTTTTTAGTACCGTAACCTACTACTACAACTTCTTCAAGTGTGCTTGAATCTTCTTCTAAAGTAACATTAACTGTACTTTTGCCATTAATCGCTATTTCTTTTGTTTTATATCCAATAAAACTAAATACTAGAACATCGTTTGGTTTAACATTAGTTAATGTATACTTACCATTAAAGTCTGTTTCCACCCCTCGAGTGGTACCTTTAACAATTACATTAACTCCTGGTAGTCCTCCTGTAGCATCAGAGACTACTCCTTCAACATTTTGTGCGCTTAAACTAAACGACAGCGATGTTAAGGTAAACACTAGTAAAAAAAACGTAAAGATATTTTTTTTCATATTTTGATAATTAATTTGGTCCTTTTTTGTTACTTAAGTAATATTAAAACAACATATTTATTATATTTATAAAAAGTTGTTTTACTACTTATTCAACAAAATAAAATTGTTTTGTACAAAAATATACCCAATATTAACTAATTGTTAATAGAATTTTATCATTCATTAATAATTTTTTAATATTATTGACCTTTAAAAATTACCAAATAAGTAAAAACGACCATTAAAAATTACAAAATGAATAAAAACATCCACAGAGAAATCACTCAATTATCTCCTTCGGATAGCTTTTTAGTTTACTATAGAGTTAAAGATGATTTTGACTTCCCTATACACTTTCATCCGGAGTACGAATTGAACTTTATACATAAAGGAACTGGCGTTAGAAGAGTTATTGGAGATCATATTGGAGAGATTAATGATTATGAACTAGTATTGGTTGGACCTAATTTACCACATTGCTGGGAGCTACACAACTGTACTAACACAGAAATTGATGAAATAACAATACATATACATAATGACTTATTAGACGAAAAGTTACTCTCTAGAAGAGTTTTTAAATCTATAAGAGATATGTTAAACAGATCTATACACGGTATTTCTTTTTCTGAAAAAACAATAAAAGAGATGATGCCTAGGCTTTTTGAGCTACCTAAAACTTCTGGAATCGATTATTTTTTAGAGTTTGTTTCCATATTACATGACCTTTCTATTTCAAGAAACCAAAAACTTCTATCCACTTCTTTTTCAAATTATAACGATTTTGAAAACAGTGATAAAATTAAAAAGGTATATGAATATGTTCAGAATAATTTTCAACGAAAAATATCGCTTGATGAAATTTCTGAACTCGTAAACATGACCCCTGTATCCTTTAATCGATTCATTAAAAAAAGAACTGGTAAAACTTTTGTCTCCTATATAAACAATACTCGTGTTAGTTATGCTAGTAGACTTTTATTGGAAACTGATTTAAGTGTAGGTGAAATTGCTTACAAATGTGGCTTTAATAATTTAGCGAACTTTAATAGGATGTTTAAAAAAACAAAAAACAACACTCCTAGTGAATTTAGGGCAGAATTTAATGGTATTCAAAAAGTACTATAATATTATTTTGTCATTATTAATCATAAAACAAACTCAAAAGAGCAAAAAAATATCATATTTTGATTATTTGAGTGTACTAAAATATAGTATCTGTGTTATAATTTTGTATCACTTTTCCAAAACAAATCACAAATGAAATATCAAATAAGGAAAACAATTATAATTTTTGGAGCTACTTTATTTCTTTTTAGATGTTCAAGTGATCAAAAGAAGAATTCAATGATAGACACTAAAAATGCAACAATAAATCAAAAAATAGATTCATTAATTTCTAAAATGACTATCGAAGAAAAGGTAGGTCAAATGAATCAATATAATGGTTTTTGGGATGTTACTGGTCCTGTACCTAAAGAAGGGAATGCTAAAGGCAAATATGAACACCTAAGAAAAGGTTGGGTTGGCTCTATGCTAAATGTAAGAGGTACCGAAAACGTTAAAGCTGTACAACGTATTGCTGTTGAAGAAACTCGTTTAGGTATTCCTTTAATTATAGGTTTCGACGTTATTCACGGCTACAAGACACTAGCTCCTATTCCACTCGCCGAAGCTGCTAGTTGGGATTTAGAAGCTATTGAAAGTTCTTCTAGAGTTGCTGCTACTGAAGCTGCTGCCTCTGGTATTAACTGGACATTTGCTCCTATGGTTGACATTTCGAGAGATGCCCGCTGGGGAAGAGTAATGGAAGGCGCTGGTGAAGATCCTTATTTAGGATCTAAAATTGCAAAAGCTCGTGTAAAAGGTTTTCAAGGAGACGATTTATCTAAAAACAATACCATTGCTGCTTGTGCTAAGCACTTTGCTGCATATGGTTTTTCTGAAGGGGGTAAAGAATATAACACGGTAGATATAGGTACTTCTACCTTACATAATATGGTACTTCCTCCTTTTAAAGCAGCGGTAGATGCCGACGTTAAAACTTTAATGAATTCTTTTAATGAATTAAATGGTGTGCCTGTTACTGCTAGTAAATATTTACAACGTGACATTTTAAAAGGCAAATGGAATTTTGATGGGTTTGTTATTTCTGACTGGGCTTCTATTAATGAAATTATTGCTTGGGGACATGCTGCAAACAAAAAAGAAGCTGCTTTATTAGCTGCTACTGCTGGTTCAGATATGGATATGGAAGGATATGTATATGTTAAAGAACTAGCTAACTTAGTAAATGAAGGAACTATTAAGGAAGAAATATTAGATGATGCTGTTAGAAGAATATTAAAAGTAAAATTTGAATTAGGCTTATTTGATGATCCATATAGATATTGCGATCCTATTAACGAAAAAGAAAACATTGGTACTAAAGCACATCATGATGCTGTTTTAGATGTTGCTAAGAAATCAATTGTATTATTAAAAAATGAAAATAATTTATTGCCACTAAAAAAGAAAGGTCAAAAAATTGCCCTTATCGGTCCTTTAGTAGATGATAAAAACAGTCCGTTAGGAAGTTGGAGGTTAGGTTCTGATGACAATACTGCTGTTTCTCTTTTAGAAGGTATGCGCACTTATAAAGAAAACACCTTATCTTTTGAAAAAGGAGTCGATTTATTTACTGGTGAAGTTGCTTTTACACAACAAGTACATGTAAATACTACCGATCGTTCTCAAATTAGCAAAGCAGTAGCTGCTGCTAAAAATGCAGACGTAGTGGTTATGGCTATAGGAGAGCATGGTTTTCAGAGTGGTGAAGGAAGAAGTAGAACAGAAATAGATTTACCAGGCTTACAACAAGAACTTTTAGAAGCTGTTTATAAAGTAAATAAAAATATTGTTTTAGTATTGCATAATGGTAGGCCTTTAGCCATTGAGTGGGCAGATAAAAATATACCTGCAATTGTAGAAGCTTGGCAATTAGGTTCGCAATCGGGTAATGCTATAGCTCAGGTACTTTATGGTGATTACAATCCTAGTGGAAAATTACCAATGACATTTCCTAGAAACGTAGGGCAAGCTCCTATTTATTATAACTACAAAAGCACAGGTAGACCTAATAAAGAAACACATGTTTTCTGGTCTCATTACATCGATTCTGAAAATACACCTTTATATCCTTTTGGTCACGGATTAAGTTATACTTCTTTTGAGTATACTAATTTCACGGTACATGGTGGAGATAGTTTTGCTGTAAACGATACCGTAAAAGTTAGTGTCGATTTAAAAAACACAGGAGCTATTGATGGTAAAGAAGTAGTACAACTGTATATTAGAGATTTAGTAGGTAGTGTAACCAGGCCTGTTAGAGAATTAAAAGGTTTTGAATTGGTTCCTTTAAAAGCAGGCGAAAGCAAAACAATTACATTCAATCTTTCTAAAAATGAATTAGGTTTCTTTAATAATGATGGTGATTTTATTGTAGAACCAGGTAAATTTCAAGTTTTTGTTGGTGGTAGTTCTATCACTAAACTAGAAAAAAGTTTTGAACTGATTAAAAAATAATACTTTCATGTAGTATTATACTAAGATTATAGGTTTTAAAAACGCTCTTTTAT
>CALISK010000059.1 GCA_938041625.1 uncultured Tenacibaculum sp.
TCTCCATTATTTATAGCTTTAAGATCTATACTAGTTGTTTTAGGTACTTTAATTGTATAGTGTAAAGAATATTTATACATACGTTTGTTTCTATGTTTGTAATTACGTCTGTTTCTAAAATTAAACTCGCTATGTTCAAAACTTCCTGTTTCTATATCAAACTTTGAATAAGGAGAATCTAAATACACATAAATGGCTCCTGTTTTTTGAGCTGTTTTTACGCCAATCTCTTGCATTCCTTTTTCTAGATCGTCTTTTTTATCGGCATAAATTGTTTTTGTTACCTCAATTAATATTTTCGTTCCTTCATATCCCTCAACATTAATTGACCCATAAACATTATCTACTACTAAAATATTTTCTGCCGTGTTTGTATTAAAACTCAATTCTTTTTTTATAACTGAAGTTTTTTTATGTTTTTTATCAAAATATTTCTCTTGTGCCTTAACAGTTGTTAAGCATAATATACTAACTAATAAAATGAATTTTAAAATTTTCATGATTCTTCTTTTTTGATGAATGACTATTTATATCAGTAAAAAGCGACCTAGAACTTGCCATTTACATCAAATATTTTTTTACTTTTCCGATGCAAGGCATCGGAAAAGTAAACCCTTGGCTATCGCCCTGCTATTTAAATAATTCTATTTATACTTTCTTCCATTTTTTGTTTTGCACTTTCATTAACATTTTCTTCCTCTATTAATTGCTTAAATGATTCTACTGCCTTTTTCTCTTGTAATACAACCATTAAATCTGCTAATGTAATTTGAACCAAAGGTGATTTTTGTTTTAAAATTGAAGCAATTAACCCCTCTCTTACCAATGGAATATTTGTATAATTAGATAGCGCTTCAACTGCCGATAATCGAACATTAACATTACTATCATTATTTAAGGTTGAAAACAATGCCTTAATAATTGTTTCTGTTACTGAATTTAATTTAGTTACCTCACTTACTGCTTGTAATCTTTTATTAGCAGAGGGTTGTTCTAGTAATGTTAATACCAATTGTGATCGTACATCTTCAGTTTCCTTTTTTGCAAATTGAATCGTTTCTTTTGTTGTTTCTCTTTCAGTATTTAATCCTTTTCCTAAGAAAAAACCAACTGTTAAAATTGTAAATGTATATACTAACCTCTTCAATAAATTACTTGAGAAAAAAAGCATTGTTTTTGTAAAAAAAGATTCTTTATTATGTTCCTTTTTATGTGAATTCAACATTGTATAAAAATTCACATCCATTGCTGTTGTAGTCTCAGGAATTTCCTCTGTTAAATCATTCCAAAACAATTTTTCTTCATTAAACTCATTATGATACTGAGGGTTCTCTTTTAAAAACGCTTCAATTTTTTGTCTTTCTGTTATTGATAGATTTCCAGACAAATAATCTATACTATTATTTTTAAACTCTTTATAATCCATCATTAACTCTTTTCTATTTTTAAATAAACTCCCCTTAAATCATTTAATGCTCTATGAACTTTAGTTCTTGCATTTCCTTCTGTACAACCTATTATTTCTCCTATTTCTTTATATTTCAATTCTTTTAGCTTACTTAATACTATGAGTTCTTTCTTTTCTATAGGCAATTTTGCTATTGCTATTTTTAAATTTCTTTTACGTTCTAATAATTCTATGTCTTTTTCTATTGAATCTGTTCCATTTAAAGCATATGAAATAGTATCTATATCGTCATAATTGTATTTTTTTTGTTTCCTGAAATAATCATAATTTTCATTTCTTGCTATTTTAAAAAGCCAAGACACAAAATTACTTTCCTCTGTATATGTATTCTTATATTTTAAAACTCTTATGAATACATTTTGTACTAAATCTTCACTTAAACTAGCATTCTTATTCATCTGATAAAAAAAGCCAAATAATCTTTTTTTATACCGTTCATAAAGCAAGCCCAGCGTGTGGCTTTCTCCTGATTTTACTTTTAGCATTAAAGTGCTATCTGACAGATTGTTCAAGTTTTTATTAGGTATTAGTTAGTTTCTAAAATGGTAAACTCATCTTTTTTAAAAACGTTACAAATTGTTTTTTTTTTATTTTTTAATATTCTCATTATCTCTTTATAAAGTTATTGTTTTTTCATTGTTATTTATAACGAACTTCTTTTTATCGTTAGATAAATCTTTTCTTAAAATCTATCTCTCAGAAATAATATTTTTTTAAACACTTTATTGCATTATAATTAATTTAATATCAGTACTTTTGCACGCAATTTGAAAATTCAGGAATGAAACGTATAAAAGAATATAAAAAACTATTTAAAGTTGAAGGAGCTATTAATTTGAAAGAATTAAAAACTACTTACAGAGGTTTAGTTAAAGAATGGCATCCAGATAAATTTCAGGATGAAGAAAAGAAAGCAGAAGCAGAAGTTGTAAGTACTAAAATTATAGATGGTTATCATTTTTTAGTAAGTATTGCTCCTGAAACTAAAGAAGCAAATTTAGAAGCTTACCAAAAAACAATTACGGAATTTAAAGTAGCAGATTGGCATCATAAAAGCATGTTATTAGAAGTTACTTTTACAGATGGTAATACATATGAGTACTTTGGTGTTAGTAAAATACTCTTCGGAAAATTTGTAAATGCTAGATCTATCAATAATTTCGGAAAAAGAAATATTTTTAATTCATTCATCTATAGAAAGTCTAAGAAAGCTTCTGTAACAGCTTAATTTACAGCAAAATATTAATAAAATAAAAGAGATTACTTTTCAGTAATCTCTTTTTGTTTTACAATATCAAATTCTATTATATATTTGTTTGGTAACAAGAGTGTAAAAGTTATGTATGAATTGTAGTAAAACGGAGCTTTAAATCATTTTATTCAATTCAAAAAACAAGATCACTTCAAGTTTAAATTATGATTAGAAGTTTCATTTTTACCTGTATTTTATTTTTCACTATTTCTGTATGCAGTCAACAAAAAATTAGCATAGATTTTAAACCAAAACTAGATACAAACTATGAATATAGTACTCAGTTTTTTATAGATGATGGTTATAACAAACTAAGTTCTAATGCTTCTACTACTCTTAATTTTCATAAAAAAAACAACGGTTATAAAGTATTACAAGAGTTTACAAATGTTGAGTTTAGCAAAAAAAACAAACTTTTCTTCTTTTTAAATCAACAAATAGATTCTACCGAAAATTATAAAATTCATATTCTTCAAAAGTTTTTCACTCAAAAAAATAATTTCTTTCATTTGGATACGAAAGGAAACTTAGTAAAAAACATAAAATATACTTTTTTAGAAAACAACAATTATCTTAGACCTAGAGATAAAAAACTATTAAAAGAATATACCGATAATTTAAATTTTAATGTTCTTAATTTTTTCTCTGGAAAAGCATTTAAGATAAATGACCCTTTTGTTATAAATGCTTCTGAAACTCCTTTTTTAAACAATACAAATAAACTTACTGGTCAATTAATAGCAGTAATAGAAAACAAAGCTATTTTTAAATTACAAACTGAATTCTATACTCCTATTAGAAATAGAAGAAGAGAAATTACTGGTAAAGAGTTAAATCAAATAGACGCTGTTTTAGTGATTAACAAATTAGATGGAATGCCTTTACAAATGAGAATGCTTTTTCATAATAAAAATAC
>CALISK010000060.1 GCA_938041625.1 uncultured Tenacibaculum sp.
TAGTCAAAAAAACTGGCGAAATTATTTTGAAGAAAACATAAATCTTTCTTCAGATTTTATTCCTTTAAATGAAGAAGGAGAAGAAATAGATAAAGATCAATTTTTAAACGATTTAACTTCTGGTGATTTTGCTCCTATTAAACTTGCTTCTGGAGAAGAAATGTATCAACTTTATGAATTAAATGACACTGATAGTCAAAATAAAATAGGAAAATCAATAAAATTGGTAGCGAATACTTCCTATTCTTACTATCAAAAGCTGGGAACTCCATTACCTGAATTTAATTTTGTAGATTTAAACGGAAGTCATTTTTCTAGTGAAAACACAAAAAACAAAGTTTTAATTCTAACATGCTGGTATATCAACTGTAAAACTTGTATCGAAGAGTTCCCTAAATTAAATGACTTATACGATAAGTATGAAGCTTATGAAGATGTTGTTTTTTTAAGCTTAGCTTTCGATTCACCTGACAAACTAAAAAAGTTTTTAATTAAAAAAACTTTTAGATACCCTGTTATTCCTAATCAAAAGAAGTACATGGATAAAAAATTAGGTATAAAACAATATCCTACTCACTTAATTGTAGATGAGGAAGGAAATATCGAAAAAATGGTTAGTAGTGTAGAAGAACTGATGATTGCTCTTGAAAAAATAGCGGCTCCAGATTTAGCTGAATTTTAATTTTTTACTCCCCTACACTAACCAACTTTATTCTAAAATTTCTTTAATATTTGGTTTAAAGTAATTAGGACCTTTCATTACCTTTCCATCTTCTCTGTAAATAGGTTGTCCGTCCTCTCCTAATTTACTCATATTACTTCTTTGTATTTCATTAAAGACCTCTTCTATTTTATACTGCATACCATGTTCTATTATAGTACCACATAAAATATACAACATATCACCTAAAGCATCAGCTGTCTCTATTAAATCATTGTTTTTAACTGCTTCCAAATACTCTTCATTTTCTTCTTTCATTAAATTAAATCGAAGCATTTTTTTACTTTCTCCGATATCAACAATTGGAGCTTCGTTTACCCCTAAACCAAAAGCATTATGAAACTCCGTTACCGCTTTAATCTTATTTTTCATTTTATATTATTTTAAATATTTCTTCTGTTTTTTGTAAATCAAAATCATTCCAAGTATTGATATGATATTGTACTCCTTGTTTTTTAAAGTCTTCAACATTTTTAGTATTTACCCCTACAAAATGAACACCTAAATTTTCAGCTGTTGTAGCATCCCAAAGTCCATCTCCAAAAGAGATAATCTGCTCAAACCTTTCTACTTTAAAATAATGTTCCGCTTTATTAATCGCCGATTTCACAATTTCTTCTCTTGTAAAAATAGTATTAGATACTTCTAAAACATCTGAATAAAAAGGTATTTCTGCTTGTTTTAACTTTAATAACGCTGGTTGTAATAAAGATCCTGTAGCATAACAAACGCCGTAATTTGTTTCATTAAGAAAAAAATCAACTACACTACTTGCTCCTAAAATCTCTTCTGAGTCTTTATAACTTAAAAAGTGAGAGGTCATTATTTCTTCAAATTCTTTAATCAAATCAAGAGAAAACTCTTTACTGTGAGTTTTCTCATAATTGGTTTTAAAAATATAACTATCTGTTGCATTTGCATAATTCCTCCAATCAGTATCTACCTCTACAATTCCAAATTCACGCATTGCAAACAATAAAGAGTCTGTATGTTTTTTCTCGCTACTCGTTAATGTATCATCAATATCTAATACAACTAAATGCTTTTTTTCCATATATTCTTTATATTACTTTTTTTAACATCCATGTTGGCACTAATTTAAGCACCCATGCTATCAATCTCCACCTTTTTGATATATAAGCAACTCTTCTTTTTCTTTTTATGGCAGTAAATATTTGTTGCGCTGCTTTTTCTAAAGGAACCATCCAAAAAACCCCTTCTCCTAAAGCCATTGCTGTATCTACAAATCCAGGACGTACATCTGTAATAAATACTTTTTTTGAAGAAATTGTTTTTGTTTTAAGATGTAAACTTTCTAAATACGCTTTTTGATATGCTTTAGAAGCAAAATAAGCTGGTGCTGCTCTATTTCCTCGTATTGATGCTATTGAACTAATCCCTACTAAATGCCCGAATCCTTGTTTTTTAAATAAATTATACGCTAAATCATACAACTTAGTTACTCCTATCACATTAGTTAACATTGTTTCATTTTCTTTACTCCATTCTAATTTAGGATTCACATAACCTACACCAGAAGATTGTATTATCAAATCTATTTCACCAAATTCATTCACTATTTCATGAAGGATTTCTTCTACCTCATCTACCTCTTGAATATCATTCTGTTTAATAATAATATTCTTTGAATATTTAGATTGTAATTCTTCTAATTTATTTTTTCTTCTACCTGTAATTGCTACTTTATAGTTATTCTTTATTAATAATTCAGTTAATGACCAACCAAGACCAGAAGTAGCTCCAAATACAATAGCTTTTTTCATTTATTTAGTACTTTTGCTAAAAATACAAAGTTTGTATTTTATTGTTTATAAAATTAATTTAAAATTTATGCTGTTAATAGCTTCTAAAATGTTTACCCCTGGAAGAATAATATTCGCTAGTCTCTTTATAATTGCCTTCGTAATCTTAATGATCTTTAGCTACAAGAAAGATGCTAAAAACAACAAAAAACATTATCCAAATACAGCTTTATATGTTGCTATTGGAATTTTAGTGACTATTGGTTTACTTTTTTTAGCAAAGTTTTTAATAAAAGGTTAATCTAAACTTTCTACTTCACTTAATTTTTGGTGATTTAAAACCGTGTAACCATCTTCATCAAAACTTGAAGATCGCGTATATTTTACATCGGTTAATAGTTGATTGAACTTATATGAAGAGGCTTGATATACTTTTTGGCCAAAAGACTCTTCATGATACTGTATTAAAACATACAATCCAGCATCTAATTTTTGTATTTCAGCGTTAGTTAAACTATAAAGAGGGCTTTTCTTGTTTATTGGATGAACTATTGTCCAAATAGTTGGTAAATAAGTTATCTTTCTTCGCTCTAATTCTAACGTAAAAAAACTTCTTTCATATTGCCCTTCGTTATTCTTCTCATTTAACGATAAAGTTACAGATACCTCTGGCTCTATCATAATTGTTTTTCTACTATTCATTAAACGAAACATCAAAGCTCTTTCTCCTTCTTTAAAATCTCTTACTATTAAATTATCGCTAAATCGAATAGATGCTCTTGGTTTTGAAAATCGACCGTATAACAACCCTGTTATAAAAGAAAAACTAGTTAACCCTATTAAAGCTTCAAATGCTGCTATTAAATTTGCCAAAATTCCTTTCGGAGCTATTCCTCCATAACCTACTGTAGTTAAGGTTTGTGCACTAAAGAAAAAACCATTTAAAAAATCTTCAAAAAAACTCCCTTTAGATGGGGTTATTTGCTCTATTCCTATTGCTACATATACAAATCCGAAAAGAATATTAAACATAGTGTAAATTGCAATAACCATTACAAAAAACCGCGCCCAACTTAACTCTATAAAATAGATATATAAATCATCAATACTAAACTTTCTATTAATATGAATAATATTAGAAGAACCGTCTTTATTAATTGTTCCTTTTACATTCTTAGCAGAATTATAACCAAAACCTGGATCTTTTGTTTTTGACATTATTCTTTGTTTTCTGAGTTTATATGATCATTTAAGCAGCCAATTTACCTATTTGGAATGACAACGAAAAACAACACAATTTATTGGATGAATTTTCTTTTTACACTTCATTATATCTAAAACAATCAGTTACATGATCATTCACCATTCCTGTAGCTTGCATAAATGCATAAATTACTGTAGATCCTACAAATTTAAATCCTCTTTTCTTTAAATCTTTAGATATTTTGTCTGATAATTCTGTTGTTGCTGGTACCTCTTCTCTATTTTTAAAATTATTTTTTATAGGAGTACCATTACAAAACTCCCATATATACTTTGAGAAAGACTCAAATTCTTTTTGAACTTCCATAAAAGCTTTAGCATTAGAAATTGCTGCTTTTATTTTTAATTTATTCCTAATAATCCCTTTATCAGTTAATAACTCTTCATATTTAAATTCATCATATTTCACAATCTTATGATAATCAAAATTATCAAAAGCCTTTCTAAAATTTTCTCTCTTTTTTAAAATTGTTATCCAACTTAAACCTGCCTGAAAAGTTTCTAAAACTAAAAACTCAAATAATGTAGGGTCATCATAAACAGGAACTCCCCATTCTTCGTCATGATACTTTATATATAATGGATCATTACCTGCCCAAGAACATCTTTTTTTCATTCTTTTTTATTTTGACCTAAATGTAATAAAAAACGCTTTCTTTTTTTTGTATGAAAAAGGTTACTTTTACGTCTTACAGCAATAAAAGTAATTAATAATGAAGAAGTTTTTTTTTCTATTCGTTTTTGTTTTTTCAACTTTCACTAGTTTTTCACAAATATTCAATCCTATTAAATGGAAAACAAATGTCGAAAAAATTTCAGATACCGAATTTAATTTAGTTACCACTGCAACCATCGATACTGGTTGGCATATGTACGCCCAAGAAGTGCCTAAAGGTGGACCTAGACCTACTGTTTTCACATACAAACCTAATGATTCGTATGAATTAATTGGAAACACTTCTGAAGATGTTGGAATTACAAAAAATGATAAGACCTTTAAAATGGTCATTAAGTATTTTGAAAATAAAGCAGTTTTTAAACAAAAAATTAAGCTGCTGAAAAGTACTTCTACTATAAATGCAGATGTGCAATTTATGGTTTGTGATGATGAGCGTTGTTTACCACCTAAAGTTAAAGAGTTAACTTTTTTTGCACCAGATAACAAAAACGGAACCCTAACAAAAGAAAAAGGTACAGTTGCTACATTAGGAAACGATGAAGCTAACAAAATTTTATATGGCCTTTCTACACAAGAAATACAACAACCAACTATAGATATTAATGCTGTTGACAATACTAATAATTCTATTCAAAAAAAGAATGATAGTTCTTCTCTTTTTGGTATCTTTTTTATTGCATTCTTATCTGGTTTTGCTGCTTTACTTACACCTTGTGTATTCCCTATGATTCCAATGACAGTAAGTTATTTTACAAAACAAAGTAAAAATAGAGCTGCTGGTATTCGAAATGCTATTATTTATGGAATTTGTATTATCGCTATTTATGTTTTCTTAGGATATATTATTACCATGATTTTCGGAGCAGATTCGTTAAATCGACTTTCTACCAATTTATGGTTTAATCTTGTTTTCTTTATAATTTTAGTCGCTTTTGCTTTTTCATTTTTTGGTTTTTATGAGCTTACTTTACCTAGTTCATGGTCTACTAAAATTGACGATCAAGCAGATAAAAGCGGATTTATAGGGATTTTCTTTATGGCTTTAGCTTTAGCTGTTGTCTCTTTTTCTTGTACGGGACCAATTGTTGGTACTTTACTTGTAGAAGCTGCTTCTAAAGGTGGACTAGCCCCTGTAATAGGTATGCTAGGGTTTTCATTCGCTATTGCTTTACCTTTTGCTTTATTTGCGGCTTTTCCTGGTTGGTTAAATTCTTTACCTAAATCGGGAGGATGGATGACCAGTGTAAAAGTAGTATTAGGATTCCTAGAGCTTGCTTTGGCTTTCAAATTTTTATCAAATGCAGATTTAGTAGCGCATTGGAATCTTTTAAAAATTGAACCTTTCTTAATTATTTGGATTTTAATTTTCCTTGGTTTAGCACTCTTCCTTTTTGGAATTTTAAAATTCCCACATAGTTCTCCGCTACAAAAAATTAGTTTTCCAAGAATAACATTTGGTATTCTAGTAGCTGCATTTGTAATCTATTTAGCTTCTGGTTTTAGAATTAATAAAAACACAAATACTTTTACTCCACTATCTTTATTAAGTGGGCTGGCTCCTTCTGTAGGATATAGTTATTTATACCCCAATGAATGTCCGAATAACCTTACTTGCTTTAAAGATTTAAAAGAAGGTGTTGCATATGCTAAAAAAGTAAACAAACCTATTATG
>CALISK010000061.1 GCA_938041625.1 uncultured Tenacibaculum sp.
TATCAATATAAGATTCAGCATATGACTTATGATTGGAAACCTAGCAATCTTCAAAGTAATCAATACATAGATGGTTTTGAACAAAACTATATTATAGAGGTTACAAATTCATTTAACACGTTACAAAACTATACGCATTACAATATAAAAATACCAAACCAAAATACTATTATTACCAAAAGTGGAAACTATTTAATCTCAATATTAAATGATGATGATGAAGTCGTTTTTAGTAGAAAATGTGTGTTTTATGAAAATACTACGACAGTAGGAGTTCGTGTTTTAAGAAGTAGAAATACAGCAACTTCAGACCAACAACAAACTGTACAATTTATCATCAATCACCAAGGTCTCATTATAAACAATCCTACACAAGAAATAAAAGTTCAATTGTTTCAAAACAACAACTGGGATTCTTCAATTTCTGATCTCACACCACAATTCATTCGAAATGATCAACTTATTTATAATTATACTCGAAAAGCTAATTTTTGGGGAGGAAATGAATATTTAAACTTTGATAATAAATACATTCGAAATACTAATTTAAACATTGCAAAAACAGATAGAAAAGACGTTTTTCATAATTATTTGTATACTGATATAGAGAGAGTATTTAAACCCTACACTTACAACCCTGATATTAATGGGCTTTTTAAGATAAGAACATTAGACGCCAACAATGAAGATTCTGAAGCAGATTATGCCATGATGCATTTTTCTTTAGAAGTAGACAAACGTTATGAAAACAAAGATGTATTTGTGTATGGAGCTTTTAACAACTACAAGCTTGAAGAGCAAAACAAAATGACATACAATGAAAACGATGGCATTTACCAAGCTTCAATTCTTCTAAAACAAGGTTTTTACAACTACACATATGCCACATTAAACGACCAACAAAAAATTGATTTAAAGTCAATAAACGGTTCATTTTTTCAAACAGAAAACCAATACACAGCAATTGTTTACTATAAGCCTTTTGGTGCATTATTTCATAGAGCTATTGGTGTTGGAAATGGTTTTTTCGATCAAAACAGATAGTTCAAAAAACTTAACTCTATATTTTAAATAAAAATTTTTACATTTATTAAATGTTTCAACAAGTAACAAAAGGTATCAAAATCACTATAAAAACTGCATATAATGGCACTTTATATCGTGGTTACATTCAATATTATGCTTTTAGTTATTTTGTTACAATTAAAAATAACTCTACAGAAACTGTACAATTAACGGATAGATTTTGGGCTATCTATGACTCATTAAACCAAACTGAATTTGTTGAAGGGGAAGGAGTCGTAGGACAAACACCAATACTGAAACCTAAAGAAGAATACAACTACACTTCTAACTGTTTTCTTTTATCTCCTATGGGTGCTATGGGAGGTAAATATAAAATGATTAACACTGATACTTTAGAAAATTTCTTTGTAACAATTCCTACTTTTCAACTACATACTAGTACATCCTTAAACTAATGACAAAGAAAAAAAAACTATCTAAAAACAAAGAAATATCTTGTTTAAACTGCGGATTCCCATTTGCTGGATATGAAGTTTTTTGCCCTGAATGTGGTCAAAAAAACAAGAACAGTAAAATATCTTTTAAAAATTTTATTAGAGAAATGTTTGCTGGTTTCTTTTCTTGGGATGCTAAATTTTGGAGAACACTTTTTCCGCTATTATTTAAACCTGGTAAAGTTTCGAACGACTATATTCAAGGAAAAAGGGTTAGATACACCAATCCTTTTCGTTTTTATATTACAATGTCTGTACTCTTCTTTTTAGCTTTAGGTTTTGATCAAACTTATAAAAAATATAAAAACCTAAGTAATCAAGAAATTTCAAGTAATAATAATAATAATGGGACTCTTGAAGATAAAATCTTTGAAGAGTTAGATAAAGCAGAAAAGAAAACGGATTCTTTAAAACAAATTATTAAAAATGACTCCTTAGTAAAAGTAAAAGACTCTACAGCTGTTAAAAAACAATTAAATAGCTTTAAAGTTTCTGTTGGCAATAATGACAACATTACTTCTTTTATAAAATTTCAGAAAAAAAACCCTACAATACAAGTTGACCAAGCATTAGATAGCTTACATGTTGAAAAAACATTTTCTAATAGATTTTGGTATTCTAGAAGCAAAATTATTAATGATTTTATAAGTAATGGTGAAGAACAGAAAAAATTCAACAATCACCTTATTTCTTACTTCTCTATTGCATTACTCTTCTTACTACCTATTCTTGCTTTCTTTTTAAAAATAATTTACATAAGAAGGGGATTCACTTATGTAGAACATCTAGTTTTCACTTTCCACGTGCAAACTGTATGCTTTATAATTTTAACTTTATTCATAATTACACGCTTTTTTACAGCTATTAGAATACTTACCATTGTTGAAATATTTTCATTATTGCTTTTATTATATTTATATATAGCAATGAAAAAATTCTATAAACAACGCTGGTTTAAAACATTATTAAAATTCTTATTGATAAACTTTATATTTTCAATTCTTTTAGTGATAGTGGTCTCATTGATTTCTTTTCTAGCTTTAGCTTTGTATTAAATTTATTTACAAAAGTTTTTCTAGTATTAGAAAAACTGTGACATGAGGTTTGGTATTGTTTTTTTTAAGTTAACAGTAAGTTTAAAATCATTGTTTTCACTTACTACAAACCTCATATTTTTAATTGAATTAAAATAGCTGTTGTCTTGTATGTAAAAACCATTACTTTCTTTCATATACGTTTCAACATTAAAATAAAACATGAATTTTCCTCTTGCTCCAATTATTCTTTTTCCTTGTTCTTTGGTATAAAAAAACAAATCATCATTAGTATTATTTACCAGTACTTTAAAAAAAGGAATAATAGTTACTATTTCTTCCCCTTGCACTTTCTTAACCACCTCTTTTTCTTTTAAATAAGAAATTAGAGTGCCTTTAGACGTCGTTAAATCTAGATCAGGAATTACTCTTTTTTCTATTGCTCTTTTTTCTATTTTATTAAAATCATCATCGTATTCATAAGTTACAATAGTATCTGTTTTTGTACTAAAAGAAGATAAATTAAATGTTAAATCTCCATTCCATTTCTTTAGAATAGAATCCATCGATAATGTTGTCAATTTTTTAATTTTATCTTTTTGATTTTGCTTCAATTTCTGAGACAAAAATAACGTATTAAACTTCCCTGAAATATTAGCTATCCCTAATTCTTTTGGCTGCTCTGCTTTATAAGGAAGAAACCAATTAAACTTATCACCTAAAGAACCTGAAAACCTTAAACTTTCATTAGAAATATCTAACTCCAAAAAATCATTTTCTAAAGTTGCTAGTGTCAAATCACTTTTACTCTTTTTCATCCTTTTCATTAAAGGGTCTTCTTCTTTCATAAAAAGTGTATTTGCAAAAATATTTTCAGTTAGTTTAACTACATCAGCAGGTTCTCTTTTATAAACAAAAACTAAATCATTCTTATGAAGAGCAAAAAAATGAGATTCTTTTTCATAAATTGTTATAGCTTTTTTTTCTTTCTTTACATATTTTTTCTCTTTAAAAAAAGATGCTAAATTCAATCTGTTTTTAACTTTAAAAAAACTACTAATAAAAACGCCTTTAAACTCTTCTTTATTCGTGTAAAAAAAGATATTTACAGGTATTGAGATTGCACTATACAAACTAACCTTTTTACCTTCTTTCAAAGAATCTTTTTGTTTTTTTGAAGGTGTTTTAAAATCAAAATATGAGAACGGATCTTTTAAGTAACTCTTTACAACGGCATACTCTACTTTACGTAAATTAACATGAATAATAGTTTCAGCAGAAGCAGGTACTTTATTCTTATATTCTAATTGTGGGTTATTATATCCTGTAAGCTTCATCTTCCTCAATATAAAAGTTTTTGATTCTTTAAAATAGATCCTATCATTTCTTGAGATAGCTCTTCATTAACTTTTTTCATTTCCCAAGTTTTTTTTTAAATACTTCCGTTACTTTGTTATCATAAGATTGATTTATATTTCCTCCATTTAGTTGAAGTTTTTATAGGCTTTTTATTATAGAGGGTACTTTTTTTTGTATCGTGATAAATTTTCTTTTTGACTGTATAGCACATTTGTAAAAATTAGCAGCAGTAAAATGACGATTCTTTTTGTTTACTTTTTTTTGAATTATTTCAAAGCAAATCTAATTATAATCTCAAAATCACATATCCCTGTATTAAGGGAAAAATTATAATTGAGTAGTTGAATCCCCATTATTAAGCATAGAATAAACAACTTTCTCCTTAAAATTTTCTATCAACATTAAAAAATAATTAACACACACCGTCTCTTAATTTATTTCTAAAAAGCACACCTCTTTCACAACAGTTTCTTGACTACAAACAACATCAAAAAATCACCTTAAAAATTGTACATTTGTAAATCCAATATTATCATATAAAAAACCAATAAACAAACAACCATGGGAAAAGGATTTTTCAATGTACCAGTAGCTGTTAACGAACCTGTAAAAGGGTATGCTCCTGGTTCTCCAGAAAGAGAAAGTGTTTCTAAACAATATAAAGCTTACTTTAACGGAACTGTAGATGTACCAATGTATATCGGTAACGAAGAAGTAAGAACTAACAATACAAAAAACATGACTCCTCCTCATGATCATAAACATGTTGTAGGAACGTATCATGTTGGAACAAAAACACATGCTGAAGATGCTATTGCTGCTGCATTAGAAGCACGTAAAGATTGGTCGCAAATGCCTTGGGAACAAAGAGCTGCTATCTTTTTAAAAGCTGCTGAATTAATTGCTGGGCCTTATAGAGCTAAGATTAATGCTGCTACTATGATTGCACAGTCTAAAACTGTACATCAAGCAGAAATTGATGCAGCTTGTGAATTGATTGATTTCTTACGTTTTAACGTAGAATATATGAGTCAAATTTATGCTGAGCAACCAGATTCTGCTGAAGGTATATGGAATCGTGTAGAATACCGTCCGTTAGAAGGATTTGTATATGCTATTACACCATTTAACTTTACTGCAATTGCTGCTAACTTACCAGCATCTGCAGCTATGATGGGAAATACAGTTGTTTGGAAACCTTCAGATAGTCAAGTATTTTCTGCTAAAGTAATTATGGATATTTTTCAAGAAGCTGGTGTACCAAATGGCGTTATCAACGTTGTATTTGGAGATCCTGTTGAAATTACAGATGCTGTATTAGCAAGTCCTGATTTTGCTGGATTACACTTTACAGGTTCTACTTTTGTTTTTAAAGAATTATGGAAACAAATAGGAAACAACATTCATAACTATAAAACATACCCTAAAATTGTAGGGGAAACTGGTGGAAAAGATTTTATCGTTGCACACCCTTCTGCAAACCCAAAACAAGTAGCTACAGGAATTGTTCGTGGTTCTTTTGAATTTCAAGGACAAAAATGTTCTGCTGCTTCTAGAGTTTACTTACCTAAATCTATGGCAGAAGAAACATTAGGATATGTAAAAGAAGATATTGCTTCTTTTAAAATGGGATCTCCAGAAGATATGGGTAACTATATTACTGCTGTTATTCATGAAGGTTCTTTTGATAAGTTAGCTAAATATATAGATCAAGCAAAAGCAGATGCAGACGCAGAAGTTATTGCAGGTGGTAATTATGATAAATCGAAAGGATATTTTATAGAACCTACCGTTATCTTAACCACCAACCCTAAATACACCACTATGGAAACTGAATTATTTGGCCCTGTAGTAACTATTTATGTATACGAAGACAAAGATTGGGCTGAAACTTTACAGTTAGTTGATCAAACATCTGAATACGCTTTAACTGGGGCTGTTTTCTCTAGAGATAGATATGCTATTACAGAAGCTACAAAAGCATTAGAAAATTGTGCTGGTAACTTCTATGTAAACGACAAACCTACTGGGGCTGTTGTTGGACAGCAACCATTTGGTGGTGCTAGAGCTTCTGGTACTAACGACAAAGCCGGTTCTGCTCAAAACTTATTACGTTGGGTATCTCCAAGGTTAATCAAAGAAACCTTTGTAACTCCTGTAGATTATCGTTATCCTTTCTTAGGATAAAATTCACATTATAAACATAAAAAAGCAGCTCTATCTAGAGCTGCTTTTTTAGTTTGATTTATAATCATATTTCTTTTAATTTCGTTACAAATCAATATTCATAATCAAAATAGCCAAATCTGTAAACTACATATATAAAATTAACTTCTGTTTCATTCATATAAAATAAAGCACAGATTAGAAATAGCATGAAAAAATTTTTATCTAAAATATACAAAGTCGATGATGACATTTTAGAAGAATATCTTTCTCATTGGGAAGAACACCTTGTTCCAAAGAAAACTATAATGACTTCTCCTGGGAAAACTCAACGTTATTTATACTATGTAATTGAAGGGATTCAAAAATCTTATTATCTAAATGAGAACAAACAACATATTATTTTATTTACATATGCTCCATCATTTTCTGGGGACCCTGGTTCTTTTGTAACCCAATCTCCTTCTAAATATTTTCTTGAAACTATTACTGAAAGTAAATTTTTACGTATTTCTTACGAAAAACACCAACAATTAATGTATAAACACAGGCAAATAGAAACACTCTTTCGTAAATCTATTGAACAACTTTTAGTAGGAATTATGCAAAAACATTATGAATTGATGGCTTTTGATATAGAAACTCGTTTTAAAATATTCACTAATAGAAGTGCTCATTTACTTACTCTTATCTCTCAAAAAGATCTTGCTTCATATCTACGTATTAACTCTACTAACTTTAGTAAATTAATGAATAGTATACACATTTAAAAATCTTGGTTTACACCAAGATTTAATAATATTTAGTCTTCTAAGTTTGTAACACAATTACATAACAGACAATAATCATTATTAAATTTAAATGTTACATTATGAATAAAACAACAAAAGACGAAATTAGAAAAGCTTGTCAAAATTGGATTGATGCTTTTAATAATCATGATATTGATCAATTAATGTCTTTATATGATCCTGAGGCTAGTTATAGTACAAGTGGAGGCCCTAGAAAATCTGACTTAAAATCTATTAAACAAGGCTTTATAGAACACTTCATGGTTAAACCACATGCAACAGTTTTTGAAGAACAAGTAATAGCCGGTAGAGATATAGGATATTACACAGGTAATTTTATTATAAAGGGACTTAATCCTGAAGATAACAAAGAAATATTTGAACGAGGACGAGTTGTAATCATCTTTAGAAAATCAAATTCTGGAGCATGGAAATTAGTTTTTGATATGGATAATAGACCTCCAGATGTTCAAGAAACTGTATAATCAAAATTCAACATAATCTTTATTTTTCTTAAAAAAAGAAAATTTAGAGTAATAGCTATACAATTCCTATTTACTAAAAAATGAGTTCAAAAATAAAACGAAAAGCATTAAGACCTCGAGACATAGCCAATGAAATAAGCGCATGTATAAATGAAGGCAATTTAGAAAACATATTAGATTTTTTTCACCCAGAATACACCATGTCATTTCCTCCTACAGAACCACCTAAATCTGGAATATCTGTTTTAAGAGAATCTTTTAAAACCTTCATAGATTCAAAAGCTACACTTATCAGTAAAGTTACAGGTGAAATAATTAATAACGACATAGGTTTATTACAAGCTACTTGGAAAATTTTAGATTCTTCAGGCAACATTATCACCGAAGGAAAATCTGTTGAAGTAACAAAACAAAATTCAGATGGAACGTGGGTCTATTTAATTGATTGTCCATACGGATTACCATCAATATAAATAATGTTTTATAAGAAAACATAAGATGTTTAAAATATAAATTTTCTTATGTTTTCTTATATAAACCAACATTAAAACTCTCTCAAAACTTAAAATCATTCCTATCTATTTTAACTCTAATTCGTATTTTGGTTAAAAATTAACCGAATGATTCAATCCTACAAACAGAAACCACAATTACAAGAAAAATACGACACTATTATTATTGGTTCAGGAATGGGCGGTCTTTCTACAGCGGCTATATTAGCCAAAGAAGGTCAAAAAGTCTTAGTATTAGAACGTCATTATACCGCTGGTGGTTTTACTCATATTTTTAAACGTAAGGGATATGAATGGGATGTAGGTATTCATTATATCGGTGATGTACAACATGAAAAAAGTATTTTAAAAAAATTATTTGATTATGTAAGCGATGGAAATTTGAAATGGGCTGATATGGGTGATGTCTATGACAAAATAATTATTGGTGATCAACACTTCGATTTTATAAAAGGAATTAAAAATTTCAAAGAAAAATTAATTACTCATTTTCCAGAAGAAGAAAAAGCTATTAACACCTATATTGATTTAGTTTTTAAAGCTGGAAAAACAAGTGTAAAATATTACATTAGTAAAGCACTACCTTCATTTCTCAATACATTAATTGGTCCACTTTTAAGAAGATCCTTTCATAAATTCTCTGATAAGACTACCGATGAAGTCTTACGTTCATTAACTAATAATGAAACTTTAATAAAGGTCCTTTCTGGCCAGTATGGAGATTACGGATTACCTCCTAAAAAAAGTAGTTTTTCTATGCATGCTTCAGTAGCTAAGCATTATTTTTATGGGGGAAGTTTCCCTATAGGGGGTTCTTCTCAAGTTGTAAAAACTATTGCACCAGTAATTGGAGATGCTGGAGGTACAATTCTAGTAAGTGCAGAAGTAGATGAAGTACTTGTAGAAAAGAATACTGCTACTGGAGTAAAAATGAAAGATGGAAAAATTATTCGTGCTAAAAACATTGTTAGTAATGCTGGAATAATGACGACTTATAATAAATTACTACCAGCTTCTATAGTTGAAAAACACCAATTAAAAAAACAACTTCAAAAATTAAAACGTTCCGTAGCACATGCTAGTTTGTATATTGGATTAGAAGGTTCACCTGAAGAAAATGACCTTCCAAAAACAAATTATTGGATTTATCCTTCTCAAGGAAGCCACGATACTTGCTTTAATAATTATGTAGATGATTTATCAGCTCCTTTCCCTGTTGTTTATCTTTCATTTCCTTCAGCAAAAGATCCAGATTGGTCAAATCGATACCCCGGAAAAAGTACCATCGATATTATTACATTACTTCCTTACAATGCCTTTGAAAAGTGGTCAGATACTTCTTGGAAAAAAAGAGGTGATGCTTACGAATCTTTTAAAAAAGAAATTGCACAACGTTTACTAAAAGAATTATACAAACAATTACCACAAATTGAAGGTAAAGTTAAATACTATGAACTCTCTACACCATTAACTACACAACATTTCTTAAACTATAAAGAAGGTGAAGTATATGGCTTAAGTCATGATCCTTCTCGATTTAGACAATCCTTTTTAAAACCAAAAACACCTATTAAAAACTTCTACCTTACAGGGCAAGATATAGTTACAGCGGGTGTTGGAGGTGCCTTATTTTCAGG
>CALISK010000062.1 GCA_938041625.1 uncultured Tenacibaculum sp.
ATGAATAGTTTTTCTAACTTTTTTAAATATGCTTTTTAGTCATAGCGTAAGCTTTGCTAAACCTAAAATTTTATTTTTTTAATGTTTTTATTTTGTTTAATCTATTATTGTCCCATTTGTAAATATTCACAGTAAAACTAGCTACTTCTATTTCATCTTCACTCAACCCTTCAATATCTCCTTTGTATACTGTCTTAGCTTCTATTATTAATTGTTCTATAGGTATCTTTAATTTATTTAAATAAGAATCATCTACTGGTAGTTTTTTTATATAATTAAGTTCTCCATTTTTTCTAAGGCCAATCGTATTATCCTCCAATTTAGTTGGAAAAAACACATCTGAATTTTCCATTGTATTATAATATGAAGAAATCATTTTTTTTAATCTCCCTTTATTGTCAATTGATATAAAATCTAAATTTCCTCCTCCAGGACAAGAGCCTCTATATGTTTTAAAACAGATAGTTTTTTTATTAAAATTTAACGCAGTTTTTTCTGTAAATTTTATATAATGATTATTATAATGTGATTTTAATTCTAATGAATCTATTATTTGATTTTCCTTATTAATACTTAGAATTTTAAACATTCCTTTATCATTAGTTCCAAGAAGTATACTATTCCCTAACTTTTGTAAAGCAAAACCTCTATTTAAAACATATCCTTTTTTTCCAGGTATATTAATTTCATAAAAACTGTTTTCAATTTGGATACGATTTTTTTTATTACGTTTAATTCTAATTAAAGATCTTTTACTTTTTAATTCACTATTAAATTTTAAAGTGTCGATGATAACGCTTTTTATACTAGGACTACAATAAACATATGTATGTTTTTTAAATGTTACTAAAAATCTATTTTTCTTACTTACAGATAAAAATTGTAGTGGTATAGTATCACATTCAGTAATCATACTTTCTAAATGTGATACTTTTTTTATTAATGTTTTTCTACTTAAAGTGTCTTCTTTAATCTTCGTTAAAGAAACTTGATCACGCTCAAAACAACTACAACTAACTAATAATAAAATAATTAAATAAATTAAACTTCTCATAATACACTTAAATTATTATTTTCAAATATGAATACCTTGTAAAAAGGTTTTAATACTTTTATTCAACAACCTGAACCCATTGCCCTTTTGTACGTACAAAGTAATCTTCATCATACATCGCTTCTCCTTGCATACCTGGCAAATAATAATTCCCTAAATAAGAAGCATTTAATAGTACTTTAAATGTCTTTGTTTCATTTGCTTTTAAATCGAAATAATAATTTACACGATCGTCTTTTATATCTTCGTAAGTAATTTCACTATTCCTAGAATCTGACAAATTAAATCGTGTATTGATAATTTCCCATCCTGATGGAAATATAGCGCTCAGTGCTACATTTTTTACTAAAGTAGATTTCGTATTCGTTAAGGTTATATTCCCCACAAAATTAGTTCCTTGTTGTATTTTACTGATATCAATTTCATTTCCAGATTTATCTTTAAACGCCATTTTTGTAGTTAGTCCCTTCTTAATAATCTTTTCACTTCCTATTGGTAATATTCCTTTATTTAAAAGACGAACATAAATAGTACTATTCTTATTGTTCTTTAGTTCTATCGTATTAGTACCTGTTTTTACCTTAAAGCCATCCAATACCATTGCTTTGTCTGTATTCACTAATATTTGTTTAGCTTTATTAAATGTATAATGCAGATTAAGCCCCTTGTTTCCTATCAATTTTGCATATTTAGACATTGCTAAAAGACAGTAAGAAGTAGTTTGAGTACTCATATATGTTTTACTAGTAAGTGCTAAAGCGATACTATCTGCTATTTCTTTAGCTCTTGTTTCTTGTTTTAACAGCACAAATGTTTCTAAAATCATCGCAAGATTTCTCATTTTAGAGCCAAAGTTTACTTTTTCTAGGGCTACTTTTTTTAACCCTTCTAAGGATATAAATTCTTTAATTAACTCTTCAGCAACCACGTTTTTTCCTGTTAGTGCATAAGTTGCTGCCAGTCTTAATTTAGCTAATGGTTTTAAATGTTCTTGCTCTCTAAGTCTATTCATAGCAGACCTATCTGGTTTTTCTGCAAGCGCCATTGTATATAAGCGATATGTTTGTGCTAATTGATCACTATTAGAATTCCATCGTTCTGAAGTTTTCTTTTGATATTGTAACCAGTTACTTTTAAAATTGATTGGTAATACAAATCCTTTTTTAGCTGCTTCTAATAAAAAATGTCCAGCATAACTCGTAGCCCAATCATTCACGTTGTTCTGATTTGGCCAATAAGAAAACCCTCCATTACTTTTTTGAAATCTCGATAATTTATCAATTGCTAATTGAATGTTTTTTTGAGTTGTTTTCTTTTTAATTTCAGAAACTTTAAAAATATCACTTAGATATAATTGAGGAAAAGCACTTGACGTGGTTTGTTCTAAACACCCATGAGGATATTTAATTAAGTATTGTAGCCTAGCTGTAAAATCCATAGAAGGAAATGTAGATAATTCTAGTAACGCATTATTACTTCTAGGAACGCCAAAAGTATTAAAAGATACCGTTTTAGTAGTATTTGGGGGTAATACAAGATCTGTAACTTCAATGCTCTCTGGATTCGGATTATAGGCATCTAATTCTAAATTGTAAGAAGCTCTCTCTCCATGACCGCTTGCTTTTATTTCAATTTTTCCAATCCCGTTTTTAAGTACTTCTACTTCAAAATATGCCATTTTTTCATCCGGACTTGTATATGAAATGGTTTTAGAAGACTTACCTATTACTTTAAACAAATCATTGGTTTTAATAGATACTTTTACTTGCTTCATTTTCTTTTCCATAGCAAAAACAGTGATCGGAATACGTACTCTTTCTCCTGGAACTACCTTTCGTGCCATAGAAGCTAAAATCATTAAAGGTTTACGTACAGAAGTAGGTTTACTTGCACTTCCGTAGGCTTCTAAATCAGGATTGTGCGCTACTACCATTGTTTTTACAGAACCTATATACTTAGGAATTTTTATACGATGTGATTTACTAGCGTTTTTACCCAATTCAAAAGGGCCTTCATAAATAACAACTGGCTTAAATCTATTTGCTTTTTTATTTTTACCATTAGATAGCATACCATCACCTCCAATACTAAAAACTTGATTAATATTTCCTCCAAAAGCACCAATTATATCATCATAAATATCCCAAGTTTTTATTCCTAATGCTTCTTTTGCATAAAAAGTAGACCAAGCATTTGGCGTTTTAAATCGCGTAAGATCTAACAAGCCTTCATCTACAATAGCAATAGAATATGTCATCGGTTTTCCATTGGTTTCACTAACCTTAATGGTTACTTCTTCTTCAGGAACCAATATTTCTGGCATCGTAATTTTAGGCCAAAGTCTTGTTTCTGGATTTTCTACAGAAATACCTGTTATACCATAAGTTCTTATTGGTAAATCGTTTTTTGTATTGTTGTGGTTTTGTAATAAACTAATATTAATATATACATTAGGTGTCATATCTTTAGTAATAGGCAACTCAAATCGACTAGTTCCTTTAGATGATTTTACCCAAAATCCTTTAATCACTTTACTTGCATTTTCTATAGTTACCAATGCTCTTCCTTCTCCAGAAGAAGGAAAAGTGATGATTGCTTTTTCCCCTACTTTATATTTTTTTTTATTCGTAGAAAAAGATAACATTGTTGCAGCAGAAGGGTTTCCTTTTACAGCTCTACCTGCCCAACCAGGCCAATCTATAAATACTGTTTTTCCTGTTGCATGACCAGAATCTTCGTTTACAACATATACTAAATAACGACCCCATTCAGGATATTTTAACTCAAACTCAAAAGTTCCTTTACCGTTTCTATCTGTTGCTATTTTTTTAGAGAATTCTTCTTGTTTGTGAGAACTCGTATCGAAAGAAGATAAATTGTTTTCTGATTCATTCCACCACCAATTATTGTTCACCTTATAAATAACTACTTTTAAATTTTTAACAGCTTTTGGTTTTCCATAAGCGTCTACAGTAGCAACTTCAAATTTATGTTTCGTATCTGTAAGTAACATATTTCTACTAGCATCTCCTTTAGGAACGAGTAAACCAACGTACGATTTATAAGATGCATACTTTGCTGAAAAAGCATCTGTACTAAAATCACCTCCATTTTCATATACTTTAGATATAAAAGTAGCTCTTAAAAGTCCTGCTGGGCTATTTTCTGTACTTGGTTTAAAAGAAAAAGAAGCTTCTCCTTTTTCATTCACTTTGTTATTAAAAACCAATTGTTCTGTACTTGAAAAAGTTTTAGTAGGATCGTCAAATTCATAACCAGGAAATGCTTTAAAACTTGTTTTTACAGGATTGAAGCTTACATGAATATCGGCTTTCAAATTTTTAGCAATGGCTCCATGTAACCAATGCACTTTTAAATCTCCTTTTACTTTAGTTTCAGAAGTAATCAATTCCTTTTCTATAGAGGTTTTAATTTTTAATCGATTCGGTTTAATCGTTTCTATTTTTAACTCTTTCGTAAAATGAGCACCACCTACACTCACTTTTGCCATCCATGTTCCTGTATAATTTTCCTTTTGTGTAGGTACTGTAAATCGATAAAAGTTATTTAATCCTTTTGTAGTAACATGCGTATATTCTAAACTTCCTTGAGAATCAAATACTTCCATTTTTACAGGATGATTCTTTGGTAACTTATTACTTTTATCATTTAATAAAAAAGATAAATGAAGTGTGTCTCCAGGTCTCCATACACCACGTTCTCCATAAATATATCCTTTTAAACCTTTTTTTAACCGAGTACCAGAAACATCGAACTTACTTACAGATAATGCATTTCCATCATTTAACTTTACATAACTATTTATTTTATTTTTAGTTACAATAGCAAAATAAGCTTTACTTGGTGCTTCAAAAGTTAATTGCCCTTCTGTATTGGTGCTTTGACGACCTAATAATTGTTGTTGATAATTATAAAAAGTTACTTCTGCATTAGAAATAGGTTTAGTAGTTATAATATCAGACACTGCCACAAAATAAGTATTCTTCTTTCCCTTCTTAACAGTAACTCCAATGTTAGAAGCTAATATGTTTGCACTAATTTTCTTATTTCTATAATAAGAATTATTACAAGGATTACCAGATTCGCTCCATTGGTAATCTTCGCTATAATAAGAAGAATCCCAATTACTATAATCTGCTGCTTCCGTATCATAATCTATAGGTTCTTCTTCAATTACTTCATCATCATTATTCCCACATTTATAATTAGAATATCGCTTTTTAAAACTCAATTCTACACGATAAATAGCTCCAGGATCTGGATTAATGATTTCCTTTAAATCAATGGCATACACATTCCAATTAAAAAGGTCATTTTTATAACTCTGTAAATTAATTGTCTTTTTAGCTACAGGTCTAGCAACTCTTAAAAGTTCTCTACTACCATCTAATTCATTAGTTTGCAAAAATTGTAAAACATTATCTTGAAAAACTTTAATAATCGTAACATCAATAGCTTTTAAACCAACAGCTTCAAAATTGAATTTTAAATTTTTTGAATTCGGAAGTATTGTCCCATTCTGTAATAATTTAATATTTGGTTTTATAGCTTCAAACCGAATATCTTCTGTAAATGTTTTCTTTAACTTATAACCTGAGCTATTTTTTATTCCTTTTCTAACATATAGTTTTTTAGTTTCCTTTATAGTATTTACATATACTTTAACTACATTATTCTTAATTGCAAAAGATAAATTGCGAACACCTTCTATACTTATTAATCCATTAAGGTTTTGGTTTTTATCTACAGGATCTGAAAAATTAATTTCTATGTATTTATTTCGTCCATCAAAAACAGTTGTTTTTAATACTTTAAAATTGTTTTTTCCTGCTACTTCATAATTAAAACTCCCTTTAGAGTCTATATTAAAATTACTACCATTCCATGCTATTTCTACTTTTGAATTGTCTTCAAAACGTTGTATACTATCTATTTTAAATTTAAAATACTTTCCTTCTACAACTTCACTTTCCATTTTTATAGAAAGTAATTTTCCTTTTTGTTTTGCAGTAACTAATTTTTGTACAGTCGTTTTTAAAATAGCATCACTAGATTTTAGTACACCTTCTAAATACTGCCAATCTTTAGAATAACTTTCTATATTATTAGTACTTACATTAAATTCTTGTTTAATTGTTTTTACATCAAAAACGAACGTTTTATATTCTTCACTTACCTCTTGTAATTCTCCTAAATCTAATTTAAAAGTATATCGAGTATCTGATTTAAATTTTTTTGTTGGAATAAATGCAATCGTTCTATTGTTAAGAGCCATTACCTTTCCTGCAATTTTAGGAGAAACCTTTAAAAGACTTTGATCTAATTCTACAGGTCCTGAAATATCTTTCATTGAATTCATTAAAACTACTTTTACCTGATCTTTTGTAGATATAATTCCAGAAGAAACTTCAAAAACATACCCTTTAAATTTTTGTATACTTTCTAGAGTTATACTAGATTCTTTTTTACATCCAAAAAATAAGAGGGAACTAATAAATAGAAATAAAGTAATTTTTTTAACATTCATGATTTTTAATTTAAAACAGATTGATCTCAAATTTATCAGAATCTTACTAATTAAAAGAGTGTAATATCGTATGCGTTTATAGGAAAATATAATTCGTTAAAGAATGAGTAGAATTCGTTAATTAAGAATTTTTACTCCTTTTTAGTTTAGACAAAGTATTCTAAAATTTACTTCATTTTAATTATGAATTGTAATTTTTGAAAGTCATATATATTAACTAATTTGGTTACTTGATATATGAGTGTACATTTACAAACATTTTTTTTTCGTAAGAAGAATTATAATGAATATTTAAAGTTTATATGTTACTTCATTATTTTATTGCTATCAACACACTATTCATTTGGTATTCAGCAACAAAAAAATGAAATAACAGTAATTGACCTTCAAAAAACTCCAATTCATGAAAATACAGAAGTAGCACTCGATTTTGGATGGGAATTTTATTGGAATCAATTAATTGAACCTAATAATTTCAAAGCAGAGAAGATTTTTGAAAAAGTTTCTCTTAATAATTGGACACAATTTAAGCTTCCTAATTCTAAAAAGCTGCCTTCTTTTGGTTATGCCACTTATAGATTAAATATCTCTATCCCAAAAGAAAGACCACATGTTTCTTTACATATTCCTGCTGCTTATGCCTCATCAAAAACTTGGATTAATGGAAAATTAATTTCAGAAATTGGCCATGTTGGTATTTCTAAGTCTGAAACAAAACATAGAAGGTTCTCTCAAATAGTTTCTTTAAACACTCACGAAACTGATTTTGAAATTGTAATTCAAGTAGCAAACTTTTATCATAATAAAGGAGGTATTGATAAACCTTTATTATTAGGCACAACGAAACACCTTAATAGCTTAAAAATAAGAAAAATAATAGCTGACATGATTTTTATTGGGTGCTTAGGTTTTATAGGTACTTTCTTTTTATTATTCTTTTTATTTTATTGGAATAAAGATAAAGCTGTTCTATACTTTGGTATTGCTTGTGTTTCTTTAGCTTATATGGCATTGAGTGATAGATATGCTCCTTTTACTGTAATTTTTGAATCTATTAGTTGGATATTTTTAACAAAAATTGAATATACCTCGCTTTTTTTAGCAGGAACTACAGCTAGTCTTTTTTTCTACACTATTTTTTCTGATTTTACGCATAGATTATACCCAAAAGTTTTAATTTCCAGTTTTTTAATACTCACTGTATTAGTCATTTTTCTTCCTGCTCCTTATTTTACAAAATTGGTTCTTCCTTTTTTAATTTTAATGATCATTAATTTAATATATGTAACTTATATAATCATTAAATCTTTTATAGGTAAACTACATGATTCCTTACTCTTATTGGTAAGTATGTTATTAGGTTCTATCGTTTTTTATGTTCATATTTTTGTTTTCTTAGGTAAAAGAGGGGATGCTATTATATATGTTAACTTTGGGTATATCCTAGTTTTTTTATTGCTTTCAATGCTTTTAATGATTCGGTTTTCAAATTCTTTTAAAGAACTTGAAACAGCAAAAGAATTTGCATTAGAACAAAAAAAGGAAATTTCTATAAAATCAAATGAATTATCAAATCTTAATCTTGAATTGAAAGCTAATTTAAAGCAATTAGAAGATTATAATACAGAGTTAGATAGCTTTAACCATATTGTTTCACATGATTTAAAAGCCCCATTAGTGGCAATGCATACTTTAGTTTCTTTTATTGAAGAAGATCTTGAAGCAGTTTTAGATAAAAATGCAACGAACCATTTCAGTTTATTAAAAGATAAGATTTCAAAAATGAATGCCTTAATTAATGGTCTTTTAGAATATTCTAAAATAGCAAAAGGAAATAAAAAGAAAGATTCATTTATTGTAAACAAATTATTAGAGGAAGTTATAGAATCAGTAGATCCTCAAAATAAAAGCTTGATTACTCTTCCTAGTGAAAATATCGATATTAATACCAGTAGAATTGAATTAGAACATGTCTTTCAAAACCTAATCAGTAATGCTATTAAATATAGTGATAAGGAGCGTGCTAAAATAAATATTTCAGTTTCTAAATTAGAAAAGGAATACTTATTTTCTGTAAGTGATAATGGTCCTGGTATTGATCCTAAATATCACACTAAAATTTTTGAAATGTTTAGTCAGTTAAATGTTAATGATGAAATTGAAAGTACAGGTATTGGTTTATCTATAGTAAAGAAAATAGTAACTGCAAATCATGGAGTTATCTCTGTTGAATCAGAAAAAGGTACAGGAACTAATATAAAGTTTTCTTGGAAAATTTAAAAGGTATGAAGATAACTCTATTCAATTAGTTAATCTTTTCTACTACACTACTCTTATAAATGAAAAATATTGAATTATTATTTTTAAATAATGTGAGTTAGAAACACTCTTAATTTAAAAATTTAAATGCCTTTTGTGTTGGCATTTAAATTTTTATATATAACTTCTAGTTGTTATTAGAAGAGAATTATTATATTTTTTTCACTTTAACTGCATTCATACCTTTTAATCCTCTCTCAAGTTCAAAAGATACTTTATCGTTTTCAGTTATTTCATCAATGATACCACTAATGTGCGTGAAGTATTTTTCTTGATTTTCAGAATCTATAATAAACCCAAACCCTTTTGAAGAATCAAAGAATGAAACTTTTCCTTTTCTTACTGGATCTTCAGCTTCCATTTCTTCTTTTTTAGGAACTCCAATAACAATACTTTCCGCATCTACTTGTAATTTCATATCAGGATCTGGTGGAGTATCTGTTAAATTACCATAATGGTCTACATAAACAAATTGAATTCCTTGTCCTGGAATTTTTTCCGCTTTTTTAGCTTCTTTCTTTTTTCTTTTGTCTTCGCGTTTTTTTAAGCGTTTTTTTTCTTTTTCATTTTTATTAAAGGTTTGTTGTGATTTTGCCATTCGCTTGTTTTAAAATAAAATTATACTAAGATAACTTACAATATAGCTAATATTATAAATTTTCCATTATTTGAGAATGCAAAGTTACATAACCCAGAACAGATTATAGTAAAAAAAAGCTCATTTTAGTATAAAAAAATAAGATTTTTATCTTTTTGCTACTAAAATTACCTAAAAAG
>CALISK010000063.1 GCA_938041625.1 uncultured Tenacibaculum sp.
GAAAATTTGGCTTCTCTAATAATTTTTGTACTTGAGTTGATACAACTGTTTTAGTTTTATTTGCTGGGTCTGTTGTTAAAGCAAAAATTGAGTTTACAGTACATAAAAGGATAATTACGATTAATTTGATTGACTTCATAGTGGTTGATTTTTGTTCGAGGGAGTTTTAATTTTATTTATTAATGTTTTCTTCCTATTTAACTTTTCGTTAATTCAGTTCTTAATATATTGACTTGCAAATCACTGCAAACATACACCCGATATTCACATTAAATGTTACCCTATTTTTATTTAAATAACAATCATAAGTTATGAAACCACAAATAGCACTAGTAACTCGTTAACAATTAATTAAAAAACTATAAAACAAATAGTTACCTATAATCATATATTTTTTAATCGTTTTTACTTTTTATAAAGGAATCTATAGTTTGTACAAGAAAACCTTTAACAATAAAACAATAAAAAAGCCTCACTTTAAAAGTGAGGCTTTTTCTATTCTATTAAGAATTAATTTACATTGGATTATCCTTTTAAAACTTCTCCAACTTTATCTGCAGCGTCCTGAAATTCAGTAGCTGAAATAATTTCCATACCACTATTATCAATTAATTCTTTTGCTTCTGTAGCATTTGTTCCTTGTAAACGACAAATAATAGGTACATTAATTTTGTCTCCCATACTTTTATAAGCATCAACAACACCTTGTGCAACACGATCACATCTTACAATACCTCCAAAGATATTTACTAAGATTGCTTTTACATTAGTATCTTTTAAAATAATACCAAAAGCTGTTTCTACACGTTGTGCATCTGCTGTACCACCAACATCTAAAAAGTTTGCTGGCTCACCACCTGCTTGCTTAATTAAATCCATAGTTCCCATTGCTAAACCAGCTCCGTTTACCATACATCCAACATTTCCGTCTAAATCAACATAATTTAAACCAGCAGCCTTTGCTTCAACCTCAATTGGATTTTCTTCACGTAAATCACGCATCGCTGCATAATCTTTATGACGGTATAATGCATTTTCATCTAAAGATACTTTCGCATCTACAGCCATAATTTTATCATCAGATGTTTTTAACACTGGGTTAATTTCAAACATTGAAGAATCTGACTTAATGTAAGCTGTATATAAAGAGGTAGCAAACTTTACCATTTCTTTTAAAGCACCACCACTTAAACCTAAGTTAAAAGCAATTTTACGAGCTTGAAATGGTAACAAACCTGTACCAGGATCTACTTCTTCTGTAAAAATTAAATGTGGAGTTTCTTCTGCAACAGTTTCAATATCCATACCTCCTTCTGTAGAATACATAATCATATTTCTACCAGTAGCACGATTTAATAAAACCGACATATAAAATTCTTTTGGTTCACTATCACCAGGATAATAAACATCTTCTGCAACTAAAATTTGATTAACTAATTTTCCTTCTGCAGAAGTTTGTGGTGTAATTAACATCATTCCTAAAATGTCGTTAGAAATGCTCTTTACCTCATCTAAGTTTTTTGCTAACTTAACTCCTCCTCCTTTACCACGACCACCTGCGTGAACTTGAGCTTTTATTACATGCCAACCTGTACCTGTTTCTTCAGTTAACTTTTTTGCAGCTGCAACAGCCTCTTCTGGTGTACTTGCCACAATACCACGTTGTGTGCGAACGCCAAAACTACTTAATATTTCTTTACCTTGATATTCGTGTAAGTTCATTCGATATGAATTTTTAAAGTCGAACAAAAATACAAATTCAATCTAAACTTTAGTATTAATATGGTATTAAAAAATTGTGTTTTTATACAAGACTTATTTTATGGCATAAAATAACCTTTTAAAAAAATATTTCACAAAAAATGTAACGTTGCTTTTTTTCCTGAGTCTTTAAGTTAATTGTGGGTTAATTTAAAAAAAGCTCGATGCTATCTGGAACTTCTTTTCTAATTATGCCTCAGCAAACAACAACTATTTAAAATGAAAAAAATCGCATTAATCTTATTTTTTACAATTAGTAATTATACACTAGTTAAAGCACAAGTAAATAAAAATAGAAAAAAATTAACTGCAACAAGAATTTCTTCTTCACCAAAAATAGATGCCAATCTTAATGATGATGTATGGAAAAATATTCCTGTTGCAAAAGATTTTATTCAAATGAGACCTGATAATGGAAAACAAGAATTATCAGATTATAAAACAGAAGTGAAATTAGCTTATGATGATGATGCTATTTATATTTCTGCTAAAATGTATGATCCTAATCCTGATAAAATTCCAGCCGAATTTACCAATAGAGATAATTTTGGAAACTCTGACTTTTTTATGATGATGATTAACCCAATAGATGACGGACAAAATCCTGTAATGTTTATTGTTACTGCTTCTGGAGTACAAATAGACTCTAAAGTATCTAATGGGAATAATGAAGATTATAATTGGAGTGCTGTATGGAAAAGTAAAGCCCAAATTACAGAGTATGGTTGGGCTGTAGAAATTGAGATTCCGTATAGAGCTCTTCGTTTTGCTAATGATCCTGTACAATCTTGGGGAATGAATTTTCATAGAGAAGTACGTAGTTTAAATACTCGATATACTTGGAATCATATAGATAATACAGTTGGTAGATGGACACAATATGATGGTTTAATTGAAAACTTTAAAGACATCTCTCCTCCTACTCGTTTAAGTTTTTATCCGTACGCATCAATGACAACAACGACAGTAAAAGGTCATACGCTAGCAGACTGGAGTGTTGGTATGGATATTAAATACGGATTATCAGAAAACTTTACCCTAGATGCTACATTAATTCCAGATTTTAGTCAAGTAGGTTTTGATAATGTAGAACTTAATTTAGGGCCTTTTGAACAACAATTTTCAGAACAACGTCAATTTTTTACAGAAGGAACTGAATTATTTACAAAAGGAAGGTTATTTTATTCTAGAAGAATTGGTGCTTCTCCTTCAGATCAATTTGATGTTTCTGGTAATTTACGAGACGATTCAGATTTTGTGAATGGCAAAAAGATTAATGAAGAAATCTTAGATGCTCCTTCAAAAGTTCAAATGCTAAATGCTATAAAGGTTTCAGGTAGAACAAAAGATGGTTTAGGTATTGGTTTTTTTAATGCTATTACAGAAAAAACAGAAGCTACAGTAAAAAGAACTGAACAAACTCAAATTGGAACAGATGTGGTAACTACTACAGATGAGTACAAAGTAGTTACAGAGCCATTTGCTAATTATAATATTATGGTTATTGATAAACAATTTAATCAAAATTCTTCTGTAACTCTAATAAATACTAATGTTACTAGAGATGGTAGATTTAGAGATGCAAACGCTACTGGTCTTTTATGGCATTTAGAAGATAAATCGAGTAATTATAATATTGATGGTAGTTTTAGAACTACTCATATTAGTGACGATCCTAACAACGCTGCTACTGGTTATAGTTTTGATACTAGTATTGGTAAGCAATCTGGAAAATGGAGAGGAGAAATTGGTTATAATTTTGAAAGCAAAGATTTTGACACTAACGATTTAGGAATTTTATTTGGAAACAATCAACAAACCATTTATGGTTTTACAGGGTTTAGACAATTAAAACCTGTGGGAATCTTTAATAATTTTGGAGTAAATTGGTGGTATAATGTTAATTTTCAACATAAATCAGGTGCTTATACAGATACCAATACAGGTCTTTCTTTTTGGGCAAACACTAAAAACAGGTTCAATTTTGGTGGGAATCTAAATCTTCGAACTCCTTCTAAAGATTTCTTTGAACCAAGACAAGGTAGTACTTCTGGTATTTTCTTTAAAAGACCTACAAGGCTTAATATTAATCATTGGGCTTCTACTGATTTCAGAAAAAAATTAGCTTTAGATTATAATTGGTATTATACTTTTTTCAATGGTATTTCTAAAGAATCTTATGGCTTTAGATTAGGACCACGTTATCGATTTAATAATCAATTTTCATTAGGATATTCCTTCAGATTTAATCAAGTAAATAATGATTTAGGTTTTGTAGATGAATTAGATAATGGGGATATTATTTTTGGAGAAAGAAATAGAACTACTTACGAAAATTCTGTATCAGGAAAATATAGTTTTAGTACTAATTCTTCTTTATCATTAACCTTTAGGCATAATTGGAGTACAGTACCATATAAAAGTAACTTTTTTAAATTAGATGAAAATAACGGACAACTTTTATCGAGTAATCATAATGATGATTACAATAGAAACTTTAATAGTTGGAATTTAGATCTTAATTATGTGTGGCAATTTGCACCTGGTAGTCAATTGATCGCTTTTTATAGAAACTCTATAAATCCTAATTCAGATTTTGCTCCAGCTACTATCGATTTTTCAGATAATATAAATAGATTGTTTGATGAGACTATGACTCATACTTTTTCTTTAAGATTTGTTTATTTTATAGACTATAATGATCTAAAAAAGGTTTTTTAATTATCTCTTTTAAAGAGATAAAAACTAAAAACATCATCAACAACTAAAGTTAATGAATTCATTTATTTTATTATAAAAAATAGCGCATTAAAAATGCGCTATTATATTTTATAAAACTAATTGTAAAAGAATAAATTATCTTACACTGTATGTGAATGTCTTAGAAGAAGACATTCCATTTTCAGTAAATTTAGCAGTACCTTCTTTTACTGTCGCATTCTTTAAATTGTCGAATTCGGCATCTGAAAGAGATATAATTATTCCATTATCTCCAGCAAATACATAATTAGAAAATGTAGTACCATCTAATACTATATTATTTAATAAATCCCTATTAGAAAATCTAATAATTATGCTAGGAGGACTTGCAAAAGTTCCTGTTGTTCTTGGAGATACAACTGCTGAAGTTACTTCAAAAGTTGTAGGTAATGATTCTGTTGTAAATGAAATCTCTTTTTCTAAAGTTGTTCCATATTCTGAACTTCTAGCAACAACCTTAACTGTATAGTTTGTATTCGGTGCTAACCCTGTTAAAACATAACCTACTGATGTAAGCCCCCTAGCCTCT
>CALISK010000064.1 GCA_938041625.1 uncultured Tenacibaculum sp.
CAGATGTAACAGATGCTACTTGTAATGGAAGTGCAACAGGAAATATAGAAGTATCAGTAACGGTAGGATTAACACCATTTACATATAATTTAACCCGAACATTAGGAGGAGCTTTAGGAGCAGGAGAAGGAGTTTGGAATGTATCGACAAATTCATTTATTAATGTACCAGCAGGAACATATACGGTTTTAGTAACAGGAGCTAATGGATGTTTCGACGATCAGACTGGAATAGTTGTAGGAGACAATCCAGTATTAGCAGTTGCAATACCAACAACAGTTCAGTTTGGATGTTTAACAGGAACAAATGATAATAATAATGCTACTTTAAGTATTAATATTCTAACAGGAATTACAGGAGGAAGTACAGTATACCCAACAGTTGAGTTATATAATACTAATGGGACTACAGGAAGAGGAGATGATACATCAGTAACATCATTAACAGTAACTGGAAATGATTATGTTTTTGCAATAACCGATACTTCTGGTGGAGATTATTATGTACGTGTTCTTGATAGTGAAGGCTGTGAGGAGTTCTCAACACCAGTAACAATTAATGCATATGATGAATTACAAACTATAACACCAACGCAGGGGAATGCAATTAGTTGTATAAATGGAGGTGAGTTATTAGATATAGTATTTACTTCAAGTGCAAATATAACAGGAGCTATAGTTACTATTAGTAATACTACAGGAACAGTAGAGACTATAACGGGAGTTGATAGTGGAGTTTCAGTAACTAGTACTACACGATTAGTAGCAGGAATTTATACAGTAAGTGTAACACATCCAATAACAAATTGTGAGTTAAGTGAAGCTTATGAAGTTAAAGATGTTGAAGATCACTTTATAAATGTTACACAAACCTCACCAATTACTTGTGTAGGATCTAGTACTGCAGAAATAAGTATTGTGTTTGATAGCAGTACACCTTATGCAGGAGCTTATACATATGATGTTATTAATGTGGTAACAGGTTTAAGTACTGGTATTACAGGAGGAGGAACATTAGGAAATACAGCAGAAATAATAAGCGGGTTACCAGCAGGTGAGTATTATGTGGAAGTAGTAATGACTACTTTCCCAGATTGTACACGTAGAACATCAAACTTTACAATTAGTGAACCATCAGTAGCACTTGATGTGTCTATTGATACTAACTTAATTAATTGTATTACTAATAATAGTGGAGAAGTAAAAGTTACTGGAATAGGTGGCTGGGGTGGTTATGAATACCAGTTGATAAATACAACTACATCAACTACAATTCAGGCTTTCTCAAGTAATTCTATTATAAGTGGGTTAATTGCAGGTGACTATTCTATTACAGTAAAAGATACAAATGATTGTGAACATACTGAGATATTTACAATGTCAGCACCTACAACTATTGTAGCAATACCAAGTGTTGTAACACAAATAGTTTGTGAAGGAGAAGAAACAGCGGTTATTAGAGTAACATCTGTTTCTGGTGGACAAGGTATGCCAGCAAATTATTCATATACTTTAACTAATGTAACTGCGGGAACTCCAGAATCTGCAAGACAACCATCGAATGAGTTTGGAGGATTAGGAGCAGGTGATTATATAGTAACAGTTTATGATGATTTCAGTTGTTCAAATACATTCCCTATAACAGTTAACGAACCAACAGAGGTTAACGCAACAGCAGTTATTACAGGTAATATAACATGTACTATTCCGTTAGCAACTATTGATATTACAGGAACAGGAGGAACAGGTACTTATACATACCTTTATAGTTCAGATGGTGGAGTAACTTTAACTACATCAACAGCAAATGTTATATCGGTACCGGCAGGAGATTATCAATTATTTGTAAGAGATTCTGATAATTGTATTTCTGAACCATTTTTAGTTTCTATAGCGGCATTAGAGCCTTTAGTAGTAACTTTAGATGACTCATTAGGTTTTATAACTTGTATGGGAGATGCAAATGCAGTATTATCTGCAACAGCAGCAGGAGGTTTAGGAGCTTATATGTATGAATTACTAGATGCATCTAATTCACCTATTGCAGGACCACAAGTATCTAATTCATTCAGTAATATAGCACCTGGTACTTATAGTATTAGAGTAACTAGTCAAGATTGTATAGAAACAACAAGATCAGTAACAATTGTTGATCCACCATTATTAGAAGCTGTAGGAGTTCCAACTCATATTGCATGTAATGGAGCCACAGATGGTAGTATCGTAATAAATGCTATGGGAGGTACAGGTAATTATGTATATGAAATAAATACATTTCCTGGAAGATTCCAAATGAGTAATGAATTTACTGATTTAGCAGCAGGTACATATAACATTACTGTTCAAGATGAAAGAGGTTGTTTCCAAATCGTTGATGTTACAATAATAGAACCAACTATATTAGAAGCAACAATTGATCCAGCTTCAATACAGCAACAATTATGTGTTGAAGATCCATCACCTTCTTTCATAGTAGATGTAACAGGTGGTACGGCTCCTTATACAATAAGATTAAGTGATGGAACTAGTGTAACTTTAGCAGCAAGTGCAACAAGTCATACATTTACAGGCTTAAATGCAGGTCAGTTTTATGCTGTAATAGTAACAGATTCTAGAGGATGTCGTCTTTTAAATAATTTAGAAATTGAATTTGATGAAGCTGTAAATTTAGAATTCGATGCAGTTGTTACTTATGAATGTGATGGTGGAGCAATAATAACAGGTACTGTTGCAGATTTATATAAAGATGAAGTAGTGTATACTTTAACAGGACCAGAATCTGCTAGTAATGATACAGGAATATTTAATGTAACTACTACAGGCACTTATTCTTTAGAAGTAGAACATGTTAGAGCATCTGGAGCAGCAGGATGTATTAGAATTATTAATAATATTGATGTTGTAACCATACAACCTTTACAAATATCGGTTGATGATTCTCAAATTAATACATTAATAGCTAGTGCGACTGGAGGAATACCTCCTTATGAGTACAGTATAGATGGAAGTGCATTCTCATCAGAAAATGAATTTATCATTAATCAGACAAGAGATTATGTGATAATAGTTAAAGATTCTAGAGGATGTGAAGAAACGATAACTGTAGCAGGAGTATTTGTAACAATTGAAATACCTAACTTATTTACACCTAACGGAGATGGTCAGCAAGACTATTGGTATCCAATTAAAGTACAGAGTTACCATAATCTTAAAGTACTTATTTATGATAGATACGGTAGATTATTGCAAACTTTCGAAGGAAATCAACAAGGTTGGGATGGTATGTATCAAGGTAAACCATTACCTTCAGGAGATTACTGGTATACTTTAGAGTTTACAGAAATAACAGGTGAAGAAATGAGATTAATGGGTCACTTTACATTATATAGATATTAAAAGAAAAAGATGAATAAACTTTTATTAACGATAGTATTATTTATTGTAATTCGAATTTCTAGTCAAGAAAATGATTTACCACAGTACATTAATCATATGGCTGATAATCCTTTTCTAATATCACCTGCTTATGCAGGGATTGGGGCTGGTTTTCAATTAAGATTGAATGGAATTAGTCAATGGGTAGGGGTAAAGAATGCTCCAGATACACAATCCATTAATCTTGAAGCAAGATTGGCTGAAAGATTTGGAGGAGGGTTAACACTTTTTAATGATAGTAATGGATTTACTAAACAAAGAGGAGCTCGTTTATCTTTAGCAAGTCATTTAATATTAAGTGATGTATATGATAGCTTTTTTTCCTTAGGATTAAGTTATAGTTTTATTCAGTTTTCGCAAGATACTGAGCAGAATAATACAGGAGAAATTGTACCCACTCGTAATCAAAATAGCTCAAACTTTGATATCAGTATGTTATATCGTTTTGGTAGATTTGCTATAAGTGGAAATTTGGTGAACTTATTAGATAGAAAAGCGGATATTTTTGGAAATGGAGAACCACAAACATTACGTAGGTATTCTGTATATACAAATTATAATTTTAGAATTAATAGGAATACAGAATTAGAACCTTCAATTTTTGCAGAATATTTTGAAGCAAGTGGAAGATCTAGAACTGATGTAAACATAAAATTACGTAAAAGAATAAGAGACGGATATATATGGGCAGGAGTAAGTTACACTTATTTAAATGATCAGTTTTTTACTCCCAATGCATTAGCTCCTTTATTTGGAGTGAAAAAAGATAAACTGTATTTATCTTACGGATTTAGTATTACAACGAATGAAATTGTAGGTTTTAATAATGGTACTCATATGATAACCTTAGGATTTGATTATGATCGTCGTCCTAGTTTAGCTAGATGTACTAGAAAAATGATGATGTTTTAATAAAATATTAAATAATTATAATAAAAAAATCCTCAAGTTTACTTGAGGATTTTTTTATTTAATTTTGCATTAATGACAAAGCATAACGAACAATCAACAAATCTGAATAAATTTATAAGTGCTACAGGAATTTGTTCTAGAAGAGAAGCTGAAAAATTAATAATTGAAGGAAGAGTTACGATTAACGGAAAGCCTACACAATTAGGAAATAGAGTTTTTGATGGAGATACAGTAAAAGTAGATGGTAGAGCTCTTAAAAGTAAACCTAAGACAATTTATATAGCTTTAAACAAGCCTGTTGGTATTGTTTGTACAACAGATAGTAAAGAGAGAAAAAACATTGTGAAATTTGTAGGATATCCAGAAAGGTTATTTCCAATAGGTAGATTAGATAAACCTTCTGAAGGACTTATTTTTTTAACGAATGATGGTGATATCGTAAATAAAATATTAAGAGCTGGTAATAATCATGAGAAAGAATATATAGTCTCTGTAGATATCCCTATTAATGAAAAATTTATTACTCGAATGAGTAATGGTATTCCTATTTTAGGAACTACCACTAAAAAGTGTAAAGTAGAGCAATTAAATAATACGACATTCAAAATTATTTTAACTCAAGGGTTAAATCGTCAAATTAGAAGAATGTGCGAATATTTAGGGTATAACGTAACTAAATTAAAACGTACTCGTATTATGAATGTGTCTTTAGGGAATTTAAAAAACGGAGATTGGAGAGAACTTACTTCACAAGAAATGAATAAGATAAATGAACTTGTTAAAGTTTCTGTAAAAACAGAAGAGGCCTCAATAGAAAAATCACCTCAAAAAAAAGGAAACAAACCTAAAAGGAATTTTAAATCTAAATTTGGCCGTCAAAGGAGAAAATAGATGATTGAATTTATCGAAATAAAATTTAATAAGAAAGTTTTAACTTTCTAAACATTAACATTTAACTTACATACGTATCTTTGCCTTCTATGCAGTTCGATTTAAAAAATAAAGACCCAAAAAGTAAAGCCAGAGCAGGAGTAATAACTACAGATCATGGTACGATTGAAACACCAATATTTATGCCTGTTGGTACTGTAGCTTCTGTGAAAGGAGTACATCAGTCTGAATTAAAAAACGAAATTAATCCCGATATAATTTTAGGAAATACATATCATTTGTATTTAAGACCTAAAACGGATATAATAGAACAAGCTGGTGGTTTACACAAGTTTATGAATTGGGATCGAAATATTTTAACGGACAGTGGAGGATATCAAGTATATTCACTTTCAGGTAGGAGAAAGATAAATGAACAAGGAGTAAAGTTTAAAAGCCATATAGATGGCTCTACGCATTTTTTTACTCCAGAGAATGTAATGGAAATACAACGTACTATAGGAGCCGATATAATAATGGCTTTTGATGAATGTACACCATATCCATGTGAATACAATTATGCAAAAAACTCAATGCATATGACACATCGTTGGTTAAAACGATGTATATCTCATTTAGAAAAAACACCTTTAAAATACGATTATAATCAAACTTTTTTTCCAATAGTACAAGGAAGTACTTATAAAGATTTAAGAAAGCAATCTGCTGAATTTATAGCGTCTGTAGGTGCAGAAGGAAATGCAATTGGAGGACTTTCTGTAGGTGAACCAGCAGAAGAATTATATGCAATGACAGATATAGTTTGTGCTATTTTACCAGAGGACAAACCAAGATATTTAATGGGAGTTGGTACACCAATAAATATTTTAGAAAATATAGCATTGGGGGTTGATATGTTTGATTGTGTTATGCCAACCAGAAATGCTCGTAATGGAATGTTATTTACAGCACATGGAACCATTAATATAAAAAATAAAAAATGGGAAAATGATTTTTCTGCAATAGATGAAATGGGAATTACTTTTGTAGATACTTTATATTCTAAAGCATATTTACGTCATTTATTCGCAGCTAAAGAGTTATTAGGAAAGCAAATTGCTTCTATTCATAACTTAGGGTTTTACTTATGGTTAGTTCGTGAAGCACGAAAGCGTATTATAGCAGGTGACTTTACAGAATGGAAAGATAAAATGGTAAAACAAATGAGTAACCGTTTGTAGTTTGAAAATTTTAGATTGGTACATATTAAAACGTTACTTAACAACATTTTTATTTACGTTGTTAATTTTAATACCAATAGCAGTAGCTATTGATATTGCAGAAAAGATAGATAAATTTCTAAGACATGATGATCTTACTTTTTTCGAAGTTGTAAATGATTATTATAAGAATTTTATTATTTATTATGCAAATACTTTTATGCCTTTGGCATTATTTTTAGCTGTAATTATATTTACTTCTAGATTAGCAAACAATACAGAAATAGTAGCTATTAATAGCTCACAAATTTCATTTACAAGATTTTTGTATCCCTATTTTATAGGAGCTACTATTGTAACTATAGTGGCTTTAGGAATGAATCATTTTGTAGTACCAAATAGTAGTAAAACAAGAAAGAAATTTGAAGCTACCTATTTAAAAAAGAAAAAATATAAAGATAAAATAGTAAAAAACTTTAGTTTACAACTAAATGATAGTACTTATATGTACATTCAAAGTTATGATTTTGAACGTAAATCAGGCTATAATTTTTCTACATCAACATATAGTGGTTTAAAATTAAAAAGTAAATTAATTGCAGATAATATTCGATGGAATGATTCTGTTTTTAAACTTCAAAATTGGAAAGAGCGAAAAGTTTTTAAAGATAGAGACAGTATTTTTTCAGGAACCTCTGTAGATACCGTTTTTACTTTTACACCTAAAGATTTTAATTATAAGCTTACAATAGCTCAAGAAATGCCATCCGATGAATTGTCAGATTTTATTGAGTTATCTAAAAATAGGGGAGTAAAAAACTTGAACGCTTATTTAGTAGAATTATATAAACGTACAAGCTTGCCATTATCTTCATATATTTTAACAATAATAGCCGTGGCATTAGCTTACAGAAAAAGAAGAGGAGGAGTTGGTGTAAACTTAGCTTTGGGTATAGCTGTAATGTTTATATATGTTTTCTTTTTAAAAGTAGCTGAAGTTTTAGGAGCTGTAGCAGGAGCAAATTCACTTTTAAATGTTTGGATGCCTAATTTAGTTTTTGGTATGTACGCAATCTATCTATATTTTAATGCTAGAAAATAAATTTAAGAATTACCTTTTATTACATTTTATTGTATTTATTTGGGGTTTTACCGCAATATTAGGTAAGTTAATTTCAATAGAATCAATACCATTAGTTTGGTATAGAATGGCTATAGGTGTTTTATTTATTGCAGTGTACTTTATTGTAAAAAAAAGATCTTTTAAAATTACTAGTAAAGCGGCCTTATCATTCTTAATTTCAGGAATAATAATAGCGGTTCATTGGATTACTTTTTTTGAGGCAATAAAAGTATCAAATATATCTATTGCTTTAGTTACAATGAGTACAGGAGCTTTTTTTGCATCACTAATAGAGCCTATTTTTTTTAAAAGAAGAATTAATCCAATAGAAATACTTTTAGGTTTTTTAGTAATCGTTGGTTTGTATATCATATTTAATTTAGAAAGTAAATACACTATGGGTATTATATATGCATTAATATCTGCAGCACTTTCTGCTCTATTTGCTGTTTTAAATGGATTGTTTGTAAAAAAATATGAAGCAGATATAATTTCATTATACCAATTACTTTTTGGGGTTTTAGGAGTTACCTTATTTTTAGGTGTTTCAGGTGAATTTACACCAAGTTTTTTCCAGTTAAAAGCAACAGATTGGTGGTACTTAATTATTTTAGGAAGTATTTGTACTGCATATGCATTTATTTCATCTGTAAAAGTGATGAAATACCTAACACCTTATACAGTAATGTTGACTATTAATTTAGAACCAATTTATGCTATTATACTGGCTATCATTATTTTTAAAGAAGATGAGCAAATGAATTTAACATTTTATTTAGGGGCATTTATAGTCTTATTTGTGGTTTTATTGAATGGGCTACTTAAAAATTCTTCAAAAATTAAAAAGAAATTACAACGATAATTTAGTATGTTTGCTTAAACAAACAACAAAGAAATCAAACTTTAATAGATGGAATATTTAAATTTTGAAATGCCAATAAAAGAACTAGAAGATCAATTGGCAAAATGTTTAGAGATAGGAAAAGAAAGTGAGATAGATGTAACTGAAACATGTAAAAAAATAGAAAAAAAGCTAGAGAAAGCTAAAAAAGATGTTTACAAAAACTTAACGCCTTGGCAAAGAGTTCAACTTTCTCGTCACCCAAACAGACCTTATACATTAGATTATATTAATGCACTTTGCGGTGACACTTTTATGGAGTTACATGGTGATAGAAATGTAAAAGATGATAAGGCAATGATTGGTGGTTTAGGAAAAATTGGAGATCAATCATTTATGTTTATTGGTCAACAAAAAGGTTACAATACTAAGACACGTCAATATCGTAATTTTGGAATGGCTAATCCTGAGGGATACCGTAAAGCATTACGTTTAATGAAAATGGCTGAGAAATTCGGAATTCCTGTAGTTACTTTTGTAGATACACCTGGTGCTTATCCTGGTTTAGAAGCTGAAGAGCGTGGACAAGGAGAAGCTATTGCACGTAATATTTTTGAAATGACTCGTTTAAAAACACAAATAATTACGATTGTTATTGGTGAAGGAGCTTCTGGAGGTGCAATAGGTATTGGAGTAGGAGATAAAGTATATATGATGGAAAATACATGGTATACTGTAATATCACCAGAATCATGTTCTTCTATTTTATGGCGTAGTTGGGAGTTTAAAGAACAAGCAGCTGAAGCTTTAAAATTAACAGGAGAAGATTTAAAGAAGTTAAAATTAATTGACGGTATTATTGAAGAGCCAGCTGGTGGAGCACATGCAGATAGAGAAGGAGCTTTTAGGGTTGTAAAAGAACAAATTTTAAATGCTTTTGAAGAAATTAAAGTTTTAGATGAAGCATCTCTTATATCTAAAAGAATGGATAAATACGCTAGTATGGGGGTATATAAAGAGTAACTAATTAAAATATTTATAATTCCCGCTTTTATAGCGGGATTTTTTTTG
>CALISK010000065.1 GCA_938041625.1 uncultured Tenacibaculum sp.
GACGTGCTTTTAAATTACCAAAAAGCTGTTTTCCTTTGAGAACAATTTCTTGAGAATGTAAGTTTGTAGATAGTACTAAAACACTACAAACAATAAAATTGAATATTTTGTTCATAATTTATAGAGTAAAGTTATACAGCATCATTAAGATATAAAATACTGTATGACAATGAGTTTAGTTAGTAGGGAAAATTATTTTGCCTTTGGTAGCGCAAATACAGTAGGGTCAACTTCTGGATTCAATTCAATTTTTTTAAACTCTATAGTTTGTAAACTGTTTTGACTACTAAATGGAAAGTAAATACCATCAACTTCTTGGTAATCGCTTATGGTAGTTTTTACCATTTGCCCTTTAGTAGGGCCTTCTTTTGCTATAGTTTCAGTAGCAATAGGTACAAAGTTTTCAGTGTCGAAGTAATAGTATACAGTGTTAGGTTTTAATTCACCATTTTCTAAAAGTGGCTTTTTAGTAAGTTTAATTTTAAAGGTTTCTGTACCATCTATTGTTTCTTTTCCAATTAATTCAATAGAGAATCCTTTTTTCTGATAATTTAAGAAAGGGTCTGGAAATTCCATTGCTTGTTTTTTTAAATTTTCAGTAGCTTCATTATCATTTTTTTCAATTTTCATATTCATCATGTTTCTTTTCCAAGAAATCTCGCCATCAAATCCCATTAAATCAGTTTTGTTTCCTTGAATTTCTATGGTAACTAATTGTTTTCCTTCATTAGTGAAAAGTAATTCTATAGGAATCTCTATACCTTGCATTTTCATGTTTCCACTCATTCTGGTTCCTTTTATACTCTCGAGTTTTTCTTTTCCTCCAATATTTTCAATATATGTATTAATAATTTCATCTGCTGTTTGAGCATTACCTGAGATTGAGAAAAGTATAGTAAAAACAAAAAGTAAAGTTGTTAAATTTTTCATTTGTGATATTTTTTATTAATAATTGTATGCTTAATATGTACATTAAAAATAAAAAGTGTTACAATTTTTTTTTAAATATCTTTTTGATGCGCTTCTTTAAGTACTGAAACTAATATAGTACTATTGATATCTGTAATAGATTTATAGCGAAGTGATTTAACTTTTTTTCGACCTTCAGAAATTAAAAATTCATTATAATTTTCAAAATTTGAAGTAGCATAAAAACCAACATCTACATACCTTTTTTTTGAAGAAGGGTTTAAATAACAAAATGGTTTTCCTTCTAAATAGTAAAAAGGAATTTTCCATTTAAATTCTAAAGATACTTCAGGAAAATGAAGCTCTATAAGTATTTGTAATTGTAATAAAATTGATTTAAAAGGTTCTTGTTGATTTAAAATATAAACTTCAGCAGGTTTCATAAAATAAAAATAATACATTTTTTACTTGTGAGAATTGTTTTTTTAATTTTACTTTGTAACTCAAAGTTCTTTACTATGAGTTCAGAAGATTATTTAAAAGACATTTCAGAAATTAAAAATTTAATGAATAAATCGTCACGATTTATTTCATTAAGTGGTTTGGCAGGAATTTTAGCAGGATTTTATGCCTTAATAGGAGCAGGGTTTGCTTACTGGTTAGTTAATAAAAGTACAAGTGGCTATCTAATTTTAGATGGTGAGATTTTTCGAATTATTCTTTTAGATTTGGTATTGGTTTTAATTTTTAGTGTAGGTACTGCTATTTATTTAACAACTAGAAAGGCTAAAAAAAATGGAGAAAGAATTTGGGATGCTACTACTAAAAGACTTTTAATAAATTTTTTAGTTCCATTAATTGCTGGAGGATTATATATTTTAATAATTTTAAGTCAGCATAAGTACGGACATACAGGAGCATTAATGTTATTATTTTATGGCTTAGCATTAATAAACGCCTCTAAACATACAGTGAATGATGTTAAATATTTAGGATATACAGAAATAGTTTTAGGATTAATAGGTGCTCTTTACCCTGGTTATGGTTTTTGGTTTTGGGTAATGGGCTTTGGTGTAATGCACATATTTTATGGTGGTTTAATGTATTTTAAACACGAAAGGGGTTAGTAGTCTCAAGAAAAAAAGCAACGTGAAAAATATACTCAATAATATAAATAAAGCATTTGATCATAGAATCCGGTTAGGCATCATGTCTATATTGGTAGTAAATGAATATGCCGATTTTAAAACGTTAAAAGAGTTGTTAGGAGCTACAGATGGTAATTTAGCAAGTCATTCTAAAGCATTAGAAAAAGTTGAATTTATTAGAGTAGAAAAACAATTTATTGGAAGGAAACCGAATACAAGGTATTATGCAACAAAATTAGGGAAAATGGAATTTAAAAAACATGTAGAAGCATTGGAAAAATTATTAAAAGGATAATATTTTTTTTGAATTTAAACTTTGAAATTCAAAGTTCTTTTAATATATCGAAAGGGAGGATTGCTAAACTAAACTACCCGATAGGTGACGTACCTAAAAGATCGGGTAGTTTTAAAAAAATGACAAAAATTATTAAAAACATAAAAAGAATATCATGGAAAAAAATCAAGAACAAACAAGAAGGTTTGGAAAATGGATAAAGACATCCATATCTGCTAGAATGCTTACTGTAGGGGTATTAATACTTTTACTTTTAATACCACTATCATATGTGAAAAGTCTAATAAAAGAAAGGCAATACCGACAAAAAAAAGTTGTTAATGAGATTAATAAAAAATGGGGGAAAGAAGTGTTATTATACGGTCCTATTTTAAAAGTACCCTATAAAACGTATACATCTAAAAAGATTTTTGATCAAAAAAGGAATGCGTATAAAGAAGAGGTAACTGAAATTACTAAGGAAGCTTATTTTTTTCCAGATGCATTAAATATTTCTTCAAACATTAATCCAGAAGAAAAGAAAAGAGGTATTTATAAAACTGCTGTTTATTCAAGTAATATAGATATTACAGGAAGTTTTACGCAACCCGATTTTAGTGAACAAGATATTGATGAGAAAGATATTTTATGGGAAAAATCAAGATTAATAGTACAAACATCAAATTTAAAAGGAGTTAGTAGTTTAATAGAAGTGCAGTTTCATAAAAATACCTATCCTTTAACCTCAAAATATAAAAGAACCATAAAATCTAGTGCTCTTGGTGAAAATACAAGTGATCATTATGTAAACAGTGAAAGAACGTACGATGGGTCTAGTTTACATAGACTGGAAAGTAAGTTTATAGCAAAAACAGATTTACCTAATAAAGATAAGGTAGATTTTTCGATGAAAATCACTATAAATGGAAGTAAAGAAGTTCAATTTGTTCCTTTAGGAAAAGAAACAAATGTAAGTATTGTTTCTAATTGGAAAACAGCAAACTTTATAGGAGAATTTTTACCTTATAATCCAAATAAAATTACAGAAGATGGATTTAATGCGAAATGGAAAATAATAGATATTAACAGGCCTTTTCCGCAACAATATTTTAATACAATACCTAATGTAAAGGAATATGCTTTTGGAGTAAATTTTATGATTCCGGTAGATGAGTACCAAAAAAGTGAGCGTTCTTCTAAATATGGTTTCCTAATAATAGGACTTACTTTTTTAGTTTTCTTCTTAATACAAACTATTAGTAAAATTCAAATACATCCTTTTCAATACTTAATGATTGGTATAGCACTTGTCATGTTTTATACTTTATTAATTTCAATATCTGAACACAGTAATTTCTTAAAAGCATATGTAATAGCGGGTACCTCTGTAGTAATTTTAATTTCCTTATATGCCAAGTCTATTATAAAAACAATAAAATTCACCTCTTTTATAGCAGTTTCATTAACGCTTTTATACACTTTTATATTTATCATTATTCAATTAGAAAATTATGCATTGTTAGTAGGTAGTATTGGTTTGTTTGTAATATTAGCGTCAGTAATGTATGCTTCTAGAAAAATTGATTGGCAAAATGGGTAAGTAAGAGGTTAGAAGTAAGAAGTGGAAAGTAAGATTTTGAATAATGAAATTAAATCTAAGATTTAATAGATTAGTTTAAGTATAATAAGATGAAAATGAAACTTGTTAAGGTTTTAGTAATAATTGGTCAAGTATTCGTTTTGTTTTTAATATCATTTTTTGGATGGTTATTAATTGAAATGAAAATACCCAGCAAGGGAGCGATTTGTGATGCTGGACAATTATATCTTTTTCTAACTTGGTGTGTTTTCATTTTTATCTCAGTAGGAATGATAATTAATTCTAGATCCTATTATATCAGAGGTAAATGGAAAAAATATAGAATTATAGTGATGTTATTTATTTCAATCCTTTTATTCTGTTCAATTTTTTTAAGACAAATTATTTTAACAGTGTATTATGGGAGAGAGAAATATGTAATTGAAGCTGAAGAACTAGTTTTTATAAAAATTCAATTGTTTGAAAACAAAAGGTTTTTTGCTTACACATTTAATAATGCATGTGAAGTTGAAAACATAGGAAATTATAAGCTTATTGAAGGTGTTCTTACTCTAAACTATAAAAATGAAAAATCGGAGTATTTAGGAACAAAATATCGAATAGAGAATGATAAAATAGATTGTTTGAATTGTGAAATTGAAAATGATTTAAGGATAAAGAGAAGCAAATAGTTTTACAAGAGAATAATGTTAATGAGAAAAATTTTGTAGTAGTTGAGATAAAAGGATATTGAAAATGAGAGAAAAATTAATAATGTGGTTATTTGATAACACACAAAAAATATATTTAAAATATAAAAATAGAGAGTCATGGAATATTTCTACGGAAGATTTATTATTATATAGAAAGAATAGTTTGGGTTATAATTTAGGTGTTTTTCTTAAAAGAAACGGATTTAAGTTAATGCCTAAAGTAGAAAGGCATGATGTATTTCATTTAATTACAGGAATAGGAACAAAAATTAAAGATGAAATAGCATTACAATATTTGTGCTACGGTAACGGAAAAAGAGGAAGTTATTTATACATGGCAATTTTAACAGGTATTGTTCTATTTCCAGAGTATTTAATGTACTATATAAAATCGTACAGATTAGGAAAAAACAGCAATATGTTTCATCATTTTAATTTTAAAAAATTATTAAATGAAGATTTAAAAGAATTAAGAATGATGATTTTTTCAAAACAACAATTAGAACAATTACATGAAATTTCAATTTAATTTTAAGAGTTTAATTATTTTTATTTCTCTATTTATTATCGAAATAATTATAGCGAAAACGTATGGTTTTTTAAGGCATACAATAGGAGATTATTTAGTAGTGATTTTACTATATTATTTTGTGAAATCATTCTTAAAAGTGTCACCTAAAAAATTAGCTATTTCAATACTGCTTTTTTCTTTTACTGTTGAAATATTACAGTATTTTAAATTAGTTGAATTATTAGGTTTACAAGATAATAAGTTAGCGAGTATAATTATAGGAAGTACGTTTAGTTATGGCGATTTAGTAGCATACACACTGGGTGTGGTAACTGTATATTACATAGAGGTGTGTAATCAAAATAAATTTAAAAAAAACAATTTAAAATTTAAACAATGGAAGTACTAATACATTTTGTGTTCCAATTATTTAAAATAGGAATATTGGCTTTTTTATATTCATTTCTATGGGTAAAGGTTTTGATAATAGTTAAATTATTTAAATCAAAACTGAAAGTAAAGGAGCAGATGAGTTATTATCTAACTATATATGTGCTTCTATTAATTTTTTCATTTACTTATTTCGGAAACCACGGTTTAGGCGATGGTCCTAAAATTCCTATTGGTTATTGGCAAACCATAGAGAATGTTAATTGGGAAGATTATGGGTATTTGGAAAAAGTGAAAAGTAGTGATGGGAAAAATATTGAAATTGAAAAATTTTTAGTTGAAAATAGCAAGCTTTGTGGAAAATATGGAGGTTTTTTTTACAATTATAGCCATTCTTATTTTGTTTATAATTTGTATACGAAGAAACTTACTGAGTTTGAAACCAAATTACTTTATAATGAATATGCAAATAAAAATGATTTA
>CALISK010000066.1 GCA_938041625.1 uncultured Tenacibaculum sp.
ATTTAGTAAAGCCTCCTGCTCCATTAGATTATCTAGATAGACCTTAGCATCAGTACCCTTTGTTAGTAGTTGTATCTTTTTTTCAGTCTTAATGTTTTCCTGGTTTATATTTAAACATAACCTTCACTCACCCTGTAAGCGTACAAACCTTTCCCATGCAGTACTATAATTAGTTATGTTTACCTGCATATCCTCTAACTTAGCTATCTTTTCTTGTAAGATCGATAACTCTGAGTGGCGTTTTTCTAGATTAAGTATTTCCTCCTTCAACAACGCCTTTTCCTTATCTAAATTTTTATTATGATTCTCTAGATTTTGTAATATATCTCTCTTATTATCCACTACGCGTTTACTATCTTCTATGCTTTTTTTTATTTTATTTATAGCGCTGTCGAGTGCTTCTTTTTCCTTCTGCGAACCTTCCAGGACCTCTTTGTTACTATCAATCTGTAATTCACAGACCTTTATAACATCATTATACTCATCTATCTCCTTCTGTTGTTCAACCATATCCTCACTTAACGCAGCCATACGTTCACGTAGTCCTTGAGCTTGATTACACCTTTGTTCTAATACAATGCTAACTTCCCCTAGTTTTTTACTATTTATCTTTAGTTCTTCAGTCTTTGTATTTAGTTCTTTAGTCTTTATCTTTAGTTCTTCAGTCTTTATCTTTAGTTCTTCAGTCTTTATCTTTAGTTCTTCAGTCTTTGTATTTAGTTCTTTAGTCTTTGTATTTAGTTCTTTAGTCTTTATCTTTATCTTTTGTTCTTTTGTTACTTCTAGATCTTCAGTCTTTATTTCTGCTATTTTTAATTCTTTCACATCAACTTTTTTTAATAAAGAGACTAAATCATAGGTGTAGATTACTTCATTGATAATATCTTTATTGAAAATAAAAACATCTTCATTTAAAATATCTTTATTTTCAATAAAAACATTTTCATTTAAAATATTTTTATTGAAAATATTTTTAGTTACCACATTATTTTCTATACATATAGATGTAGATGAAGTTCTAGGTTGAAGCTTATCATACATACTTATCTCAAAAAAATGAAATTTTATATTTTTTATATAATTAATAATATTTTCTTCACCAACAGGAATACTAAATACTTCTACTTCGTATAGAGGAGGTCTTAGTACGCTTATTGTTTCTACTAGTTTTCCTAGAGGAACTTCGTTAATAAATCTATTTATAATATCCATAAAAAAAAATTATTATATTCCTTAAATGAAAAATATATATATAGATCTAATTTACATTTTACTAAAAAATTATATATGAACCTTTTATGCAGATAATAATATACCAATACAACTGAAAACAACGTATAATATACAAAACTATTTATATCTAGTTTATTCATATCTTTACTTGAATTATTTTACCAAATACAATACTATATCTTTCATACCTATCTGTTGAGAGTAGGATTCGAACCTACGATTAGATTACTAAATAGGTTTACAGCCTACCGCCTTAAACCACTCAGCCATCTCAAAGCCCTGGAGGTGGGAACCGAACCCACACCTTTTAGTTCGACAAACTAATGCTCTACCTTTAAGCTACTCCATGATGAACTCTACTTCTTGATGACTAAACCCATTTTTAATTTTTTTTTGTAAAATAATTTACCTGAAAAAAATATTAATATAAAAAATATTGTAAAAATTTCGGGTCAATAAAAAAATATAGACCCGTACACCATATGCCATACATAAATATACCACATATATTTTTTTAATCATGATTTAAGTCTAAGATATATATAATATAATATCATAGTATTTAATCCTTAATATCCTCTAAACTTGTTTCTACCTCTACACTATATTCTAATCCACAACCCTCTAAACCACAATTACAAAGATTTAAAGTACCTCAACAATATACAAAAAAATATAAAAATAGCCATACAACATCTACAAAATGTCAATACCATACAGCCAATTCAAAACCTAAATGATGTTGTTTATTAAAATGCCCGCTTGCTATTCTTATATAACTTACTATTAAAAATATAGTTCCTAAAACAACATGTATACCATGAAAACCTGTTGCTAAAAAAAAAATGCTACCATAACCGCCATCTTCTATATGAAAATAAGACTCACAATATTCTAGTCACTGAAGACCTGTAAACATACCTGCTAATGTTATGGTTATAATAATTGAAAGTAATGCTTGACTTACATTTTTTTTTTTTTTTACCAATATTACGTTATGTGCCCATGTTATAGACGCACCTGATAATAATAATATTATCGTATTTATATAAGGTATACCTTTATAATCAAAAATTTGAATACCATAAGGAGGCCATACACTACCTATCTCAGATGCCGGTGCTAAACTCAAATGAAAAAAAGCTCAGAAAAAACAAAAAAAAAACATTACTTCTGATATAATAAATAACAACATACCTAATTTTATACTTTTCTGTACAATACGTGTATGTCTACCCTCTTTCGACGCTTCACGTACAATATTTCCAAATCATAAATAAACAATAAATAAAAAACCTATATATATCTTAAAAATTACAGCATTATTATATAAGTCTGTAAAAAAAAACATCAAACTACAAAAAACCCCATTTACTAAACTAAACGTTACTAATAAAGGTCATGGACTCGGATCTACTATATGATATAAATGACTTCTTTTCATTAACCTTTTTTTTTTATCATAAGGAATACCTAACTTTTTTTTATTTAAATTATGCAGATAATAATATACCAATACAACTAAAAACAACGTATAATATACAAAACTATTTATATCTAGTTTATTCATATCTTTACTTGAATTATTTTACCAAATACAATACTATATCTTTCATACCTATACGTAGCATACCTACTTACCTACATTAGACTTTATATTATTTACTAAATATAAACAATTTTTACACATTTTTGATTGTATAGAAATATTATTACATTTTATACTTTTTATTTTACAAACAGTATAACCAAAAGATAACAACTTGGTTTTAAATAAAATTTTTGTTTTTTTATATTTATTCTTATTTCTATTATGCCTATTTTTTGGCACTGCCATAATTAATGACTATTTAACGAATCATTTAAATATACACATAATAAAATAATAAAAACATACGCCTGTAAAAACATAATTAAAAATTCTAAACACATTATAAAAAATAATAATAAAACAGGTAAAATAATACCTAAACTTTGTAATATTATTAATTTTTTTTCTAAAATAGCAATAACAAAACTTATAATAACATAAAGCAAAACATGCCCTGAAAACATATTAGCAAATAAACGTATACTTAAAGTAAACGGTCGTATAATATAAGATACTATTTCTATACAAATTAAAAAATGATATAATTGAGCTGGCGCATCTTTAGGTATAAACTGATTTAAATATTTTAATTTTAAATGCTTGATACCTAAAAATACAATACCTAAAAATAACATTAACGATATACCTAAATTCGCTACTATATGACTAGTCAATTGTATATTATAACCTACTAACCCTGTAATGTTACTTAAATATATATATATAAATATACATAAAATAAAAGGCAAATAAGGTATACCTTTATTACCTATTATTTGCTTTATTATATCTAAAATAAATAAATAACTAAAAATTATTATGCTATTTAAGCCCGTTTTCTTACACAAAGATAACAACTCGTCTGTTAAAAATAAATAAAAATATCCAAGTATAAATAATATAACCAAAATAACTAAAACATAACTAGGTATATTTAAATATCATAAGATATTTATATTTAAAACATTAAACTGCTCTAAAGCTTGTAATAGCATTATTTATTATTGTTTTTACTAAAGTATTATTTATTAGTGTTTTTTTTTTTAAAGTAGTTAATGTATACCGTAAGTCTACAACATCTTTTTTTTCTACACTATTATATTTTTGTACAGATATATAATACACTACAATAAAATTATATATGTATTTTATATTTATTAAAAAATATATCTGGTATATTACCCAATTATTCAGATAATAATATATCAATACAACCAAAAGCAACGCATAAAATACAAAACTATGAAATATATATATATCTAATTGGGGCATATCTTTACTAGCGTATTATCTATCGATTTCACCAAATACGATATCTTGTGTACCTATAATAGTAACTAAATCTGCGATTAAGTGATTACGGACCATAAGATTTAAACCCTGAAGATGTGCAAATCCTGGGGCACGTATATGACAACGATAAGGCTTATTTGTATTATCTGATATTAAATGAACACCAAATTCACCTTTTGGTGCTTCTACGGCACTGTATATTTCATTTTTGTTTATACTAAAACCTTCAGTAAAAAGTTTAAAATGATGTATTAAAGACTCCATAGACTTTTTCATATATGCTCTAGTGGGCGGTGTTATTTTATTATTTCTAGTTTTTATTGAACTGCCTTCTATTTTTTTTAATTCTTTTATAACTTTAATTATTAGTGTATTACTTTCATATAATTCATTTATTCTTATTAAATAACGATCGTAACAATCCCCGTTAAAAGTTATAGGTATTCTAAAGTCAAATAAAGAATAGTTATCATAACTTTCATTTTTACGCAAATCTCATAAAAAACCACAAGATCTTAACATTACACCACTAAACCCTAAATTTAACGCTTCTTTATAATTTATACTACCGATATTTACTAATCTTTGTTTCCATATTCTATTATTTGTTAATAACTCTTCTATTTCACTAATACGTGACTCAAACTGATTAACAAATAACAGAATATCATCAAGTAAACCTTCTGGTAAATCTAAATTTACACCACCAGGACGAAAATAAGCAGCATGCATACGTGCCCCCGATACTCGTTCATAAAACTCCATTAATTTCTCACGTTCCTCAAAACCTCACAAAAAGGGCGTCATAGCACCCACATCTAAAGCATGCGTCGTCAAAGCTAATAAATGATTTAACAATCTTGTTATTTCTGAAAATAAAATACGTATAAAAGTTCCCCTTTTAGGAACTTTTATACCTACTAAATTTTCAATAGCTAAACAATATGAATGCTCTTGTGACATCATCGAAACATAATCTAATCTATCAAAATACGGAATATTTTGTATATAAGTTTTATACTCCATTAACTTTTCTGTACCTCTGTGTAATAATCCTATATGAGGATCTGCTTTTATTATAGATTCACCTTCTAACTCTAGTACAAGCCGTAAAACACCATGAGCTGCTGGATGTTGGGGCCCAAAATTCATATAAAAATGCTTTATTCTATTCAACATTATTTCAAGGGCTAAAAAAATTAAATATTCTGAAATGTTGGCTTAACTCTAGAATTTCATAAATTAAATGTTTGTTTTCATTATCATAACGTAATTCTATATAACCTGTTTGTGGGAAATCTTTTCTCAAAGGATAACCTTCAAAACCATAATCAGTTAATATTCGTCTAAGATCTGGATGATTTACAAAATATACACCAAATAAATCTCAAATTTCTCGTTCATACCAGTTACTACCTTTATAGATAGATACTAAAGAAGGTATATTACTAAACTCTTTATGACTAACTTTTATGTGAAGCCTAATATTATATTTTATAGATAATAAATTATAACTTAAACTAAAACGTTTTTCTTTTTTACCTAAATAATCTGTAGCACATATATCCATCAAACACTTAAATTTGTAACTTATATGATTTTTTAAAAATCATATAATTATTTTTAACTTATTTATATTTTTTAGGTAAATCTTAATCATAAAAGATTTTATACTTACTTTCTGTATAAATTTACCTAAAATATTAATTATATTTATAATAACTTTTTTTATATTTTTTCTCTGTGAAATTCAATTATTATATAAATTTTGTTCTATTAATTCCATTCTAATGCGCCTTTCATTCATTCATAAACAAAACCTATAGTTAATATTATTAAAAATATCATCATAGATATTAAACCTAAGAATTTTATACTATAGATACTTAATGCTCAAGGAAATAAATATGATATTTCTAAATCAAAAATAATAAATAGAATTGCTACCAAATAAAATTTTATATCAAATTTATTTCTACTATCATCAAAAGGCTGAAAACCACACTCGTAAGAAGAAACTTTTTCTCAATTATAACTTTTTATAATTGTAAAATAAGATAAAAAAAATATAATAAAAGTTATTATAAATATACTAATACATAATACTAGTATATTTTTATACTCTTCCATGCAAGTTTGCTAAGTTATTATAGAAATAATCTAAATTATTTCTATAATAAAGTTTTATACTTCTATTTTTTTTTAAAATAATTTTACTTCAATGTTCTAACAAAATATCAAATACTTTATTTAATCTTAAAATATTTATACTATAGTATAAACAGTTTAATGCATATATCTTAACTAAAATTAATTTCTCTAACGATATTATTAAATTTATAGTCTCTATGTACAAATAACTATTTATATTATGTGTAAATAATAAATACAATATACTTAACAATACACTATAAACACTATAAAGATATAATTCTTCTGTGTAACTTATTAGCATATTAATTAAAATTAAAGAAAGTACGTACCCTACTATTTTATCGAATTTTAAATATTTTAACATCTACTTCCCTTATTAAAAACAACAAAACTTGGACCCATCCATTCTGTACGAAATACTACTACTACTATTCTACTACTACTACTATTCTACTACTACTACTACTCTACTACTACTACTACTTACACCCCCCCACCTTATTAAAAACAACAAAACTTGGACCCATCCATTCTGTACGAAAAATTTATACTTAATTATTTGATTTTGACGAACCCTTAGTCATTTTTATCTCGGTACCACCCTAATCTAGGTGGTACCTTTACAGGTCTATACTTAATACGATTCTGCTCTAGTATTCAATACTCTCATTCTAGCTGACAAGAGACTCTATGATCCCTATTAAAAACTTTCTCACCTTTTGTTAAAGGTTCAGTTTTAGGTATCCTGTAAGCTTTTTGAAAATATTCATTTTGTATATCTTGTATTTCTTCAGGATATCATAAAGGTATCTGAGGAAGTTTTATAAATTGAGGCAATACATAGATATATCTTACATTCTTGTCCGTACGTGAATATACTATATGTTTCTTAGGAGCCGCCTGCTTCATTAAAGCTACTCTTATATCTCTTAAACCATAACCAAACCTATCTATACTTCCAGGTATTATCTGATTATTTTCATCAAAAAAAAAAGGTACAAAAATAATATAGTAAAAATATAACCAGCTAAGGAATAAGGTAAAAAATATAGCTCTTCAATGATTTACGAAAAATAAACCAATTTTTCTAAATACAACTCTTTTTAAACTTATAGGTCGTTTTTTTCCTAGAATTCTAAAAAAACGACCTATAAACTTACGACTAATGATTACTAAAAAACTAGTCTCTAGAATCGAAGTATACTTTGTATCCATATCAACAAAATATTGAATACTTTGCAGATCAGGAGCCCCAAAAGTAGAACTTATAGTATCATCAAAAAACGATGTGAAAAGATAATAACCTCATACTACAATTCAAAAAAAATTAATCATATAAGGAAAATTTAATTTATTCTTTAAACTATTTTTTCATGCTATAAAAGCACGTAACTCTTTTGTTAATTTTGTTTTATATTTAGCTTGGAATTCTCAAAGTAGAGCTTTTATTTCTTTCTTTTCTCTACCTATAGAATCCTGTACATGAAGATTTTCGAATTTTACTCTCTTGTTACACATATTTTATAATTAAATCTACTTTCTCGTTTATTATGAAAATAAACATAAAATAATACTAAATTAATATCATATTTATTACTTTTTTCATTTAACAATAATGCATTATAATAAGTATTAAGGTGGTTTTTTAACAATCAATAATTAAAATTTTTAATCTTTTGCCTTAAGAATGAATAAAAAGGATTATAATAATTGTCTTTTATATCAAAATATAAAAAATTATAATAATTCTTTTTTATATTTTGCTTTAGTAAAAAAGAATTATAATAATTTTTTATATTTTGTTTATAAATTTTTTGTGTTTTTAATAACGTTTTAGCATTTAAGGTTAATGAAATCGCACCTAACATTGCAATTAATAATACTATACTTGACATAATAAAAAGATAATAAAAAAAAGTATATAAAAGTAAACCGATCACATGAACATTTGTTGAAGCGATCGGTTTTACCATAAAATCATTATAATAATAATTTATAAGATGATATTCAACAAACGATTCCTGTTCTGTTGAATAACTTTTATAAAAAGAATTTAAAGAAATATAAATTAAAACATAAAAAACTCATAAACTTATAGGTATATATTTAATAATATTTTCTTTTAAATTTTTTAAGCGAATACTTAACATCATTAAAATAAATAAAAATAATACCGAGATAGCACCTACGTAAACAATAAATATTAAAAAAGCCAAAAATTCACTATTTAATAAAATAAATCAAATACCTGTAAGTATAAAAAGAAAAACTAAAAATAATATAGCGTGAATTGGATTTTTTGCTAAAAGGACTAAGGTAGCTGTTCATAAAAGTAAATTATTGTACAAAAAAAGACATATACCTATGTACATATTTCAAAAAAAAAAATTAGGAATAAGATCATAAAAAATATATAAATTAGTCATAAGATAAGTCACAAAAACCATATTGCTGAAAACTAATAAAAAATCAATCAGGCAATAAACCTAAAAAAACTATTGATAAAACAAATTGTATTAGTACAAAAAAATCAATTCTATTTACATCTTTAAACGTTTTTATTTTTTTTTTATAAGGTTCCCCAAAACATATACGATTTACAATTCAAATAGTATAAACGGTATTAAAGAATAATGAAGTAGATAAACCTATCCATGCTATATAATTTCAACTACATATACTATAAAGTAATACATATTCACTTACAAAACAACAACTAACGGGTACCCCTGCATTAAAAATAATACCTAAAAAAAACAAATAACTAAATTTCGGCATAGTATGTGATAATTTACCATAATATAAAATATTTCTAGTTTTATACCTAGAATATAACGTACCTGCACAAAAAAATAACATAGGAGATACTAAACTATGGCTCAATACGGAAAAAATTGCACCAGATACACCATAAGTCTTTAATACAAAAAGCCCTAATACTGTAAAATTCATATGAATTATAGAAGAATATGCTATTATTTTTTTTATATCAGTTAACCGTATTGTTAAATAACTTGCATACACTATAGAAAATAAACAAATAATTATAACATACATTGAACAAGATTCTGAATACCTAGGAAATAAATTTATAACAAGCCTTAACATACCATATGACCCGAATTTTAATAAAATACCAGAAAGTACCATAGAACCTCCTGTAGATGCTTCTACATGTGCTTCAGGTAATCATGAATAAAAAGGAAAAATAGGTATTTTTATACCAAAACCTAAAAAAAAACAAAACCATATTATACCCTGTAACTCTTTTGAAAAACCCATTTCCTCTATATTAAAATAAGTTCTATATACTCAAATACTATAATTAAAAGTACCTGTATAATACCTAAAAAATATAATACCAATAAGCAAAAAAAGAGAACCTAATAAAGTAAAAAATCAAAACATATAAGAAGCATGTATTTTTCTTTTCTGTGAGCCATTACGCAATAATATCAACAACATAGGAAGTAACGCACTTTCAAAACAAATATAAAAAACTAACATATTGTCTACTAAAAAAAATAGTACAGAAATTATTTGTAATACGGTAAATAGAATAAAAGTACTTTTTATATTCTTTTGCCCTCCACGAATATCTGCATAAATACTTAAAGGGTATATAAGTAATGCTATTAAAACAAATAAAATACAAAGACTATCTATATATAAAGTAAATTCTATTAAATTTCCTCAATAAAAATATAATTTATTAATTACTAATCAACCTTCCTTAAAATAAAAATATCAATATAATGCCCAAGTAATGCCTCAAACAACAAAAACTAAATTTAAAAGTAATAATACCATTTTATTATTTTTGATAAAAAATTCAGGTAAAATACAAACAAAACTAATGTAACATAATAACCCAAAAATGACTAAATAAATAAGATGATTAAAAACAAAAAAACTACCAAACAATAAATGTAATACTATAGGTACTAACGACAAAAAAAAAAAAATTATAAACATATAAATATTTTTTAATTTATATTTATATTTAAATCTATTAAATCTCATAATAGATACTATGTATATAAGAAGTAACAAATTTAGTAATGAGTATCTTAAATTTCTAAGTTGTACCTTTAAATAAGAGTAAAGATAAAACTTAAAATTTAATTCTATATCTCTTATTTCATTATCGCTCAATTTTCTAAACATAATTTAAATAAGTAAAATAACTATAATTATTAAGCCCTTTATCTAGACTCAAAGCTCTACGTCAATCAAAATAAGTAGTTATTTGTACAGTTATCGGCATAAAACCATGCTCTACACCACAAAGTTCACTACACATTCCACTAAAAAAACCTAAGGTAGTAGGGGTTATTTCTTTTATATTTACACGACCTGGTATTGCATCTACTTTTATACCAAAACTCGGAAGTGCCCAGCTATGATTAACATCGTTTGATGTTATATAAAAAGTACTTTTAACACCAACAGGTAGTATTAATGCTTGATCTGTTTCTAATAATCTCATTAAATCTTTATACCTGATATCACCATCTTTTGGATTAAATAAATTACTCGTGTGTTTATAATGTATACCAGGAGCTATTGTTTCATATATTCAATACCATTGATTTGCTACAACACGTACTATATTATAAGTAGTTTTATTTATATTTTCTTCAAAATATAATAAAGCTAAAGAAGGTAACATAAAAGATAATATAAAAAAACAAGGTACTAATGTTCAAAATATTTCTAAAGGCGCGTTGTGTGTTATTTGATATTGTTCGATTTTTTTCTCTTTTAAATAATGTATTCTAAAAAAATACGAAGTTAATATAAAAACTATAAAAACAACTAAAAATATTAAAGTTAAATTTTTTAATAAAAAATTATGTACATGTATAATATTTTGTAACGAATAATCTGTAATAGGTAAAATCATATATTTTTGTATTATATATATATATATTATTTCTCTCTACGAAAAATTTGTAAACGGCTCTATTACCTACCGAATACACTATTAATTACTTAAATAGTAAAAAGTAAAAAAATAAATATAACATAAATAAATAAAAAAATAAATAAGAATACAAATAAAATAAATAAGTACAATAAAATAAAATCTTTATTACTACCTAAAAAAAAATCTTTATTACTATCTAAAAAAAAATGTATATAATAAAAAGAACAACTTAAAGTATATAAATTCAATAACAAAATAAAACCAAAAAAGCCTAAAGTATTTCAATAATTAACTATAAAAACAATGCTTCAAATAAAACATAAAGGAGGACTAATAAAAAATAAACATAAACCAATAAATATTACTTTACAAAAAAAATAACCTATATAATAGATATTCCTATAAACTAATAATATAAAAGATGAATTATACCGTAAACTATACAATACAGGAAGCATACCTAAAAAAAATAAATATAATTTATAATGTAAGTATGAATAAAAAAGGTCTTCAAAGTAAACAAAAAAAAAATACTCAACTAAAAAATAATAATGCGAAACAAAAAATAACTGCTCAGTAATTAAGCATACGAAATCCTTTCACTTTATAAAAGCAATGTTAAATACCCACAAAATAAACAAACGTACAATCATCAGAAGTACAAGACTTCCAAAAAAAGCAACCATTAAAAAAGCAACAAGTCAACCCAATAAAAGCTCCATCTAATAACCAGAAATACCTAAAGTTAACACAATTACATATACAATAACAAAACCTAAGGCTAAAGGTAAAAATATTTTTCAGCCTAAACGCATTAATTGATCGTAACGATAACGAGGTAAACTACCTCGTACTCAAATAAAAAAACTTAATAATAAAAGTATTTTTATTATATAAAAAAAATTAAAATTAAACGAAAAAAAATATCATCCACCAAAAAAAAAAATAACATTTACACAACAAACACCTATGATATTTAAATATTCTGCTAAAAAAAAAAAACCAAAAGTCATTGCCGAATACTCAACATTATAACCCGAAACTAATTCAGCTTCTGCCTCAGGCAAATCAAAAGGTGGTCTATTAGTTTCTGCTAAACAAGATATAATAAACAACAAAAATAAAGGAAAAAAGGGTATAAAATATCAAATATTATGATTATATTGCATAAAAATAATATTAGAAAAATTTATAGTTTTAGTAGATATTATAATACTTATTAAGATCAAACCAATAGATACCTCATACGCTATTATTTGAGCTGCGGATCTTAAAGAACCTAAAAAAGCATATTTAGAATTACTTGACCAACCTGCTATAATAATACCATAAGTACCTAAAGATGAAACTGCAAAAAAGTATAACAAACTGATATTTAAGTCTGAATTAACCCAAAAACTATTAAAAGGTAAAATAGCCCAATGAAGTAAACTTAAAAATAAAGTAACTATAGGTGCTGCTAAAAATAAAAATTTGTTAGACAATGCTGGTATTATAGTTTCTTTTAAAATAAGTTTTATAGCATCTGCTATTGGTTGTAAAAGACCAAAAAAACCTACAACATTAGGACCTCGTCGTCGTTGAAGAGAACCTAATATTTTACGCTCAAGTAAAATAGTAAAAGCTACCATAAGAAGTAAAAATATTATTACTGTAAAACATTTTAATAAATGACAAATAAAACTAAACATAAAGAATTTCTTTTAAATTAAAGTGTATATTTTTTGAAAAAATAGAAGCATTTTGCGTTAAATAGTTTAGTTTTTGTATAAATAAATTATTGTATAAATTTTTTTTGATTATATTTATAGGATAATTAAAAATGTAGCTAATAATTGTTTTTATATTTATATTAAAGACTTTATTTGTATAAATATAATTATTATTATTAGTTATATTCTTATAATAATAATTTAATGATTTTTTTTTTATATTTTTATTTATTTTTTTTTTATTAAATACTATATTATAACCTTTTTTTTTACTAAATATATTTAATGTACTCTTTAAATTATATACCTTTGATATAAATTTACATAAATACAAAGATAAGCTATTTAAAACTTTTCAACTAATTTTACAAAGTTTAGGTGGATATAAAGCTGCAGCTGCTCTTTGTAAAAACCCAAAAATATTTAAATATTTACTATCTTGTTCAGTGAATAACAAACTAGGCAATATTACATTTATATTTACATTAGGTGTATAATAACCTTGGTATATACTAAATGTATCCAATTTAAGTTTAAAATAAGTATTTATCATATAATAAATACCTTTTTTATTTTGTTTAGATCTATTTCATATATTTAATTCAAATGAATTTATACTAGTAATAGATTTAAATATTAATATAAAATTTTCATAAAAATTTATGTTAGAATTTCCATAAATACTACTATTATTATATAAAGTATTTCATTTTATTATAAAAAGCTTTTTATAATAAAAATTATTTCTATGTATATAATTTTTGTCTATATTTTTTATTAAATTTAGTACATTAAAAGTATTTTTACGCGCTAAAATATTTTGACCCACAAAATATAAAATATTTTCTTTTATGTTTGTTATTAAAAATTTTGACTCTTTTATCATATATTCTGATAATACAGATTTACCTTTTAATCCTAAAATTAAATCATAATATTTTAAACTTATTAAATTACCGCAAATATTATCTCACTGGTTTGATCCAAAAAAAAAAAAGTATGAACTAGATACATATTCTTTTTTTTTTAGTTTAATATTTAAAATTGGATTTTCTAATCGAAGATTTAAACCTAAAAAAAAAAAAATTTTTATATTTTCTTTTATAGTTGTGTTTTTTATATAATTACTATAATAATCTGATAAAATTTTTTTTTTATTTTTTAATACAAAAAAACCTAAAAAATTACAAATAATTTTTAATACAACTAAAGATTTCTCATCAATAAATTCATTTATAAAAAAAGTAAAATAATTAAAACTTTTTATACTAAAATAAAATATTTTAATACATACTCAATAAAAACATAAAAACCAACTAGAATATATTAATATTTCTTTTTGTTTAATTAACGGTATATTAATACGCCATTTATTCATGTTAAAAAAAAAAAACCGTATTTCATTTGAGATAAATTCTCTATTAATTAAATCATTTTTAAAAGGAAGTATACGCTTAATTGCAATATTAGATACATTTATATCTATATTACTTCCAATACAATCAAAAAAATCTATTGATTTTTTATGAATAAAAGCTCAAGGTCTTGATGCAAATGTAAAAGATTTATTAGTTAGTGCTCCTAATTTTTGTAACATTATAAAATTTACCATAATTTTTTTATTATATCTAATAATGTTTTTCACATAAATTCAAAATTTTTCAATATAAAAGAAAAATAAGATTTATTTTCCTTTAAATTTGTATAATATTCTTCTAAAATAGATAGATATTTTTTATATTTTATTTCCATTGAATTTGCATAAAACAAACCATAATCCATATAATACTTTATTAAACGATCACACTCCGCTAAATGATTTAACAATAACTCTTTTCGTTTATACCTAGAAATTATATGTAAATACTTGTTATATTCCATTTTATCCCCATTATAATAAATGTTAAACGCATTATCTACAGGTATATCTAAATTAAATTTCGCTCTAAAATATATCTCCCAAGTACAATAAGGTGGTACATTAACATTAGTTCAATCTTTAATATTATTATAACGATTGTAATCTATATTTATAACTTTAACTATATATTCCTTCATATATTTTAAATAATAGCTACTTCCTCGGGTAGAATAAACATCATACCCTCGTCTAAATAAATAATCTTCTAAAATCTCATAACCCCCTACTAAGATATTTTTATTTGCTCAATCAATATCTAAATACTCTCAAGGTTTTGTAAACAAGAAACGCTTTTCAGCATAATAATTACTATATGTCGTAGTAAAAACATTTTTACCCCCTGATATACGCTTTAAACTAGTATAAACACCTGATTGTTTTAAATCTCTACTTCCCTCAAAATACCCTGTAGGCAAATCATGTATAAAATTATAACGAAATAAATATTGAGCAGGATCATCTATTATATGCACCATAAAAAAGAAAGGCGCTAGAATTACTAATCACAGAAAAGGATTATGTGATGTAAGAATTTCTTGAAATGTAGAGTAGCGCGGTAAAGGGTCATCATAACTTGCTTTAACAAACTCTTTTTTTTTTTTTTTTATATCACTTTTTAAATTAACCATTCAATCATTTCTAAAATAATTTAATATTAACTTCGTATGATCTTGTTCAAACGGTTTAATAAAAAAACTATCTAATATAGAAAGTATTAAAATGAAAGAAAAAGGCCATCATATTATATGAAAATTTACAAGAAAAACACCCGGACAATACATAATAATATATATAAAGATAAAATAAAATAAATATTTAAGTAAACGTATTCATTTATAACGATTGTACTCTTTATGAGATTTTATATAAAACCTACGAGGCGAAAAGGCTATAAAACTGAAATTTTTTTCATACTTTCTTTTATTTTTTAATATAAAAGGATTTGTTAAGATAGCATCCTTTGTATACCTTAAAAGATCTTCTCCTGCTACTATTTCTTCATCATAATAAAACTCATAGTAATGTGAATCTAACAATCTATTAAAACTTACATTAGCTATAGAATTAGTAAAAACACCACCATCTACCAATGCACTTTCTAAATCCCCATCAAAATATAATTTTTTCACAACATCTCAAGTCAATATTGTTCTGCCCTTCATCGCTTTTCAAAATTTAGTACGAAAACGTCCCTGAAGTTTAAAAACTTCAATATAACTTTTTCAGTGAAAAAACCTATTGTATAACTTTGAACGCTTAGAATTTACTGTAAAATATTTTACCGCATCGTAATCGAAGTCCGCACTATATGTAAAAGATCGTAATCTTGTATTATAAAGTTTTTGTGCTACATATCTACTATACAATGTATCTTCATTATTTTTATTTTTATAAATATATTTTTTTTTCGCATTGTTCTCGTCAATCAATAAAATTCTACCTTCAATATCATATCGAAATGCAAACTTAAGCTTCATTTTCTTATCATATTGTTTTTTTAAATAATTATACCTAAATCTATTTTTTGCAAAATCTTTTTGTAACTCCACGTATAAATTATAAATATTTTCTTTTTGAAGTAATGCATGATTTGATGTAAATGAATTTAATGCTTTTTTTGATGAAAATGAATTTAATACATGATTTCATGTAAATTTATTTCCATCAAAATAAGTTTTTAAAATATCTACAGTATTTTCTTTATTTTTTACATATAAATTATATACCTTTTGTTTCTTTATAGATAATTTTATATTTTTACGTAAATTATTTTTTAATAAAAATAAATTTCAAGATTTTTTATAATAATGCGTATAATCCATACTAACATTACTAAATTGTATATAATTATTAGATTTTATATTTAAAACTACCGGAAATATATTTATTTTACGATCTATATTATATTTAATACGTTCTATTTTTTTTTTATAAGCCAAATCTTTTATATAATTTAATTTAGTACTCCTTGAAAATTTTTTACTAGAATGGTTATTTCACTTATAATTTTTTAACATATTCAAATCAAAAGGCTTTTTTTCTTTTAAACCCTTTATAACATAAGGTAAAAAATAAATACCTTTTGCATATTCTTCTTTTGTAAACGTAACAGGTACATTTACATAAAGGTTCTCCGTTTTGTTATCTTTCGCGTTTAACACTTCAGAGTACTTTTTCTTAATAAACTGAGGCGTATAACGATGAGTACTAATAAACTTAGACGTAACAACAGAACCCTTAATATACGAAGACATATAAGGAGAAATAAACGACCATACAGTACCTCCTCATGTTAGTTTTTTTTTAGTTTGAGTACGCTTTTTTTTCTTAGGTAGTTTAACAGACGACCTTAATAAGACTGGCAGAGGCTCCACATACTTACCACGATGTATACAAAATCTTCAATTATTTTCTAAAAAATCAATCTCATCTTCATAAAAAATATTACTATTTTCACGAAATCAATATCGGCGTTCTATATTATTTTTAAATTCCATTAATCATGGTAATGACATAAGAGCCATACGATAACTTCATATAGGTACTTTATTATTTATTACATTAAAAACATTTCTACCTCCAGAATAAATTTGGTTTCCAAATAAACCAGACCATAAAAAAGTACCAGGCTCTTTAAACTGATTTATTGTTATAAGTTTTTCACTGCTTTTTATATTAAGTGTTTTTGTTTTTTTTTCACCACTATACCAAAATTTTATAATACCTTCATATAAATTATAATAAAGCAATACTAAAAATCAAAGCTCTGGGTAATCAAAGTTTTTTAGATTCAATTTTAAATTCTCATCCGGTTTTTTAAAAACTACAGTACCTCTAATAAAAAAAGAAAAAAAATTAATATAAGATTTAATTTTAAATTTTAATAATATTTTTTTTCTTTTTTTTATTTCTTTGTTTGTTTGTCTTATTCTTTTATTTTTTAATTTTTTTGGTTCACTACGATGAGCATACCCTATTTTCATTGTATAATATATAATTTTTATAGTCTCATATAAAGACGCATGCTCTGTATACTCTGAAATATATATAGCTCGATAAACACTTTGAATATCATCAATATACTCTTTGTAATCCGCAAAAAAATAAGCAACACCCATTGTCTGTATATTATTTATTAAATTTTCGGCAATTTCTCGGAATTTAGCTCTTATTGTATTATCACTTACCTTTGAGTGTACCCTTCTAAATACATGATCTGCATTACCATACTTTGACATAGCCTCTCTAAATTCAAATTGATCTCGATTAGTAAACTCTGGAAACAATGCAAGTATTTCAGCTCAAACAAATACAGGCTTTAATGATACAAAACCACGTAATAAAAAATCCGTTAATATAAACTGATGTATCTTTAGAAAAACATCATATTCAAATATATAAGGCCAAAAAGTATATTTATACTTTTCAAGCATACTTAAATTATCCCAATAATGTCTTTCTAATTCTTTTTGTTTATAGTAATCTAAAATATATTCAAATTCAGGTACATATACTCGACGTCAAGGATTACTAAAAATTACATCGTGTTTATAATTATTTATATATTTCTTTAAATCCGGATAAGTAGTTCAAACACCTTTTTTGTAATTATTAATGATTACAGAATGAGAATAATAAGATATTTTATGTAGTAAACCTGGTAGTTTTCCCCTACACTTAATCTTACCTTTCTTTTTTCTATAATCTTCTAATTTAATAATAAATAAAATATGTAAAGGTATAAATTTTATTTCTAAATAAAATTTTTTTATTATATATATTAATTTATGTACAAAACGCTTTAATGCTGTTTTTTCATAAAAATATATATAAAGTATAACTCACGTTAATACATTATTTATTTTTATTATATATATTAATTTATGTACAAAATGCTTTAATGCCTTTTTTTCATAAAAATATATATAAAGTATAACTCACGTTAATACATTATTTATCCCTGTTCATATATTAATTATATTTATGCTTATATATTTTACTAATTTATCTATTTTTCATCTTTTTTTTAAAACATAACCAAAAAAAGATGAAAAATAATATGTACCTACTAATGTCTTATTATAAATATATATACATATAAATTTTACTCTACTCTTATACCAAACATACCTGTTACTTATTCGATAAACATAAATAGTATTCCGAAAAAATACTTTTAAACTATCTAGTAAAGAAGTGCTAGGAGTTCCATCTATTATTTCATTTTTTATTTCCTTTTTCATTTCGTTTTTTAACTCATATTTTTCTTTTCTATTTACTATATCAATATATTTACTAACTGTGTTTTTTGAAATAAAAAAAAATAGTATAGGTATAAATTTAGGTAAAATAGGACCTATACTATTTTTTTTTATTTTAGTTATACTATTAATATAAAAAAAGGAAATAAAAAATGAAATAAAAAACGAAATTTTACGAAAAAAAAAAGTGTATTTACGAGATATTCAACCTCTACGTAAATTTAAATATTTTTTAAATTTAAAAAAATATTTAAAATCCGAAGTAAATAGACTCTTTCCTTTTATACTATTTTTTTTTTTTCCAATATAAATAAAATAAAAATTGATAGGTAATAATATATATTTAAAAAAATATAATATAAATATAAAAGTAAAAATTAACATAAACATATGTAAAAAAAAAAAAAATCATACCAAATAACTCGAAGATCGAAATAATCTTCGACTAATCTCATTATTAAACTTTTTTAAACTTGTAAGATAATTATCTCTTATATAATTATCTTTTATATAAAAAGATTTCTTTAGAAAATTATAATGTTCTGAAAATTTACTATCTAAATCTAAATATAAAAAATCTCTTTTTTTTTTTAAAAAAGTTTCGGTAAACAATAAAGACTCGTTCGATACAGTAGTCGTTAATGGACACCCATCTTCCTTTAAATATTTATCTTTTATATACTTAGAAGTTCATGTCATATTCTTCTTATAAAAAATATCAAGAAAATCATTAGATTTTTTAAAAAATCAAGAACCAAAATAAGTATTAGAATCTAACTTATAATATTTAGGTTTGTTAATAATAATCTCTGACCAAATAGAAGATACCAATGGATTATATTTTTTAAAAATATATTGTTTATACAACATAGCCTCTTCAGCGATTCAATTTAACCGCATTCGTTGTGATGTTAACCCGTAAAACCCATCTTTAGTGATAGATAATCTATTACCAGTACCCTTATCCAAGTATTCTTTTATAAAAGATTTAATTCAATGATCTGGTAACATCATATTTGGATATCGCGGATATGCTACCATAAAAGTATCTCACAATATACGACGTCAGGTAATTTTCTCTCCATTAAAACGCTTTTCCAAAATAACAGGGTCCACTTGAAATGAAGGAAAAGTGGGCTCAATATAAATAGCCTTTTGTCATAATTGTAAATACGAATAATGATTCGCATCTTTTCTAAATAATACTTTATTTTTGTCATTAAATGGTCCATAATAATCATTTTTTTTGATTATATAATCAAAAATATACTCATCATTATGATAAACAAAAGTTTTATCATAATAAAATTTACTATTAAAAAAATAGCTATGAAATCAAGATCCTTCAAAAAAGAAAGTATTATCTACATAGTTATTATCTACTGCATACAATTCTGCTCCTGATCGATAATAATTATTTAATGCTCCTGACCCTAAGTCGTAAATAAATTCTGGTATATACCTAGAAAAAAATCCATAAACATTTCCTGCTCAGTTTTTAAAGCCTCATAACGAACTAAAACTTAATGGATAAGCCTTATCAGTATATGACCCTCAAACGGAACCTACAAGTCAATCGAAATGAGATATTCTTAAGTAATGCCCTAAAAAGTGTGCCAGCCCTCAAGATCGTGTTAGAAAAGGATCCCATCCTGGTTCCCCTGTAAACAGTAACTGATTCCAATATTTCATACCATCCAACGTAGACGGTGGCCAGTAAGCCTCAGAAGCCCCTAAAAGGTGAAATGCTCAATAAAAACCGACTAGACCTGTTAATCAATCTAAATCTAGTGGAGATCATGATAGCGTAAATCAGAGATCTGGTAAAAATCATGTATTAGGTGATAATATATCAAAACCTCTAGGAGCACCATATTTAAAATTATTTCTATGCATTAACTCTATATCATGCTTTGAATAATTTTGTATTTCACTACCATGTATCGTACTAAATTTATGCTCCCTAAATAAATAATGTTTGCCTTCTACATTTTTTATATTTTTTATTCAATTCAAATCATATTTATTTCCAGTATTATAATTAATATTGTTTACATTATAAATTATATCGATATTATCATCAACATTATTATGTTCAGCTCCTGCTAATAACCTGTTAATGCGAATATCTTCTGGATCGGTTAAAACCCTCATATACGGGTACTGTTGAACTTTACCTTCTATAAACCCATTAGTACGACCTAAAAGCTCCCTGTCTAACTCCTCTACTGTAGGTACATGTTCTCTAATAACATCGTTAGTTCTAGAAAATATTGGAAAATCAGACATAGGCCTGTCAGTAACCTGAAAACCTACTTTACCATAACTTGTAAGTATTGACTCCAAAAGTGACGTATCTAAAGGTAAACTATAATAATTTCCAGCTTTATCTCCTTGGACGTTAATTAACAAACCTAAAAGAGCAGAAGTTCGTGTTCAATCATCAATAGCCTCTACCTTATCTAGTGTAAGATCTTTATCAAATAAGATCTTAATACCATAAGAATTATAAAAAGAACTATACTTAGAATTAAACTTTTTAAGAAGATTAGCATTAGGCTCCTCTCAAAGACTATTTAAAGGGTACCATCGTTTTCACTCTTCTGTTTTTTTTATAAGTTCTATAATATTATGCTTTTTCAATATAGCTAAAAGATTATGTTTTTTATAATATAATATATCAAGTGCTTCCAACAAGGGTAAATTTAAATTAGTTCACTTTTTTTGTTCCTCAAAATAATTTTCTTTGATACTTAATGTTTCTAAAAATAATAAATTCTGAGAAGCTAAACGCGCTTTCTCATCATAGACGAATAATTTATTTAAAACAAATAAGTCTGACTCTAAAATATAGCTAAATGCTAAAAAAAAATAAATATATATATACTCTGTAATTACAGCAAAATAAGATAGAAATAAATTCATAATCAAAGATATCATAGTTAAGTTTAGATTCACAAGAATTAAGTTTAAGGACAGCATCGCTGACATGTTTAAGTAATTTTAAAGACTACCAAACGGTGGATTGTTTAAGTAATTTTAAAGACTACCAAACGGTGGATTGTTTAAGTAATTTTAAAGACTACCAAACACTGAATTGTTCTAGTAATTTTATTTTTTGAATTATAACCTAAAATTTACCAAAACTGTAAGTATTGTATATCTTCTTTTAGGGTTCGGGTAGTAGGGTTCGAACCTACGCATCTTGGTACCAAAAACCAAAGCCTTACCTACTTGGCTATACCCTTTTGTGCCCTATAGGACTCGAACCTATAACCCATTACTTAGAAGGTAATTGCTCTTCCTATTAAGCTAAGGGCTCACATAAAGGAAGAATACAATATCCACAGTTTTGGTAAATTTTAGGTTATAATTCAAAAAATAAAATTACGCTTAATAACATAATAATTTTTATAAATAAATAAATAAAGTTAAAATAAATAATATATATATATATATATATTAAACCTGTAACCATAATAAATAAACTACACTCTATAATACTTTTATATTGTTGTGATAATAATTTTATATTTAATTTTATTTTAGATAATAATAAATATACACTAGTTCACTCTAATAAGCCTTTATCTATATTTTTAAATAAAAGTGAACTTTTTAAACGATATTTATATACAATAAAATTATACGTTAAATCAAAATTATACCCAGAGTAGAAATAAGAACTTATATACGTATAAAACTGATAAGTACTGTATAAACTATTTCATTTGTTTAACCTTAATTGATATGTTAATCATTTTAAAAACTTAACATACCAGAATAAATAACAATAACTTAATATAAGACTTATCAATGTTATAATAAAAGGTATTATTTTTATTCAAAAAGGTAAAAATTCGGATTCTAATGTTCACCATACTTTATCTAAATTTTCTAAATCTAGATTATAAGACCAGAAAGTAATACCTATATCTATAAAAAATATTTTAAAAAAATACCCCCCAAAAATACTACCTATACACAAAATATATAACGGTATATTAGTTCATGCACTATTTTCTTTTATTATTATACGTTTTTTTAAAAGAATAACGGTATAATAACTATTTTGATTATAGAAAAATGTTAAATAGATTAATTTGAAAGAATAACTTGCTGTTAAACATGCTGCCAAAATACCCGCCCAGTATATAAATATATTTAATATATTTATATAACTAAAAGCTCACTCTAATAAAAAATCTTTTGAATAGTATCCCGTTAAAAAAGGAATACCCATTAACGCCAAAGACCCTATAACTATCATTATATAACTAAAAGGTAAAAATTTTAATAAATTACCCATACGCCTAATATCTTGTAAATCTGACATAGAATGTATAATAGCACCTGCACTTAAAAACAATAATGCTTTAAAAAATGCATGATTCATTAAATGAAAAAAACTACCGATATAATTTGTTAATCCGCAAGAAAATACCATATAACCTAATTGACTACATGTAGAATATGCTATTATTTTTTTTATATCTAATTGAAATAGACCTATAGCTGCAGCACTACAAGCCGTAATACCTCCAACTATAACTAATAATACTAAAATATTATTATTATATTGTAACATAACCGTACTTCTAAGTAAAAGAAAAATACCTGCAGTTACCATAGTAGCTGCATGTATTAAAGCGGATACTGGAGTAGGACCTTCCATAGCATCAGGTAATCATGTATGCAAGCCTATTTGAGCAGATTTAGCACAAACACCAAAAACCATAAGAAATAAACTTAATGTAATATAATCACAATATATATAAATCGAAGAAATATTTATTAAAACTGTACTGTTTATGTATCAGGTTGTACCTCCTATAAATAAAAAATTTAATGAACCATATACTTTATAAATTAAAATTATACCTAAAAGTAAGAAAATATCACCTATCTTATTTATTAATAAAGCTTTTATTGCCGCTTTATTAGCTAAAATTCTAGTATATCAAAAATTTATTAATAAATAAGAACAAAAACCTACACCTTCTCAACCTATAAACAATTGAAGATAATTACCCGCAGTAACTAAAATAATCATGAAAAAAGTAAATAAAGTTAAATAAAATATAAACTTATTTCTATTAGGATCATTTTTCATATACTCTATAGAATATATATGAACACAAAAAGAAATTAAAATTATTACTAAAAGCATAATACTAGATAAACTATCAAAAATAAACTCTCATTTTATATCTAAAGCACTTAAAGTTATTCATGACGTTAACTCAAAATAGTAGATATTCTCCTTTATTAATATTATATAAAATAAAAAAATAGAAATATTAAAAAAAAGAAATATTTGATTTAATAAAAAAACTAATATAGAATTAAAAGTAAACACATTATGTTTTCAAATAATACATTATATTAGCATTTATAATACCTGTTAATCTATAATAAATAACAAGCAAAGATAATCCTATTGAAGATTCCGCCGCGGCTACAGTTAATACAAATAAAGAAAAATACTGCCCTATAAGATCATCTAAATAATTAGAAAAAATTATAAAATTAAAATTAATTGCCAATAACATTATTTCTATAGACATTAAAATTATAATTAAATTTTTTTTTAAAAGAAAAATACCCAAAACACCAATAATAAATAAACAAAACGATACAAATAATAAAAAAAATATATTAAAATACATACAGAAAAAGGGAAACAGAAGATAAAAGGTTATGGAACAGATCAGAGTCGAACTGATGTCCTATGTTTGCAAAACATAAATTTTAACCTATTAAACTACTGCTCCTAAGCCCCAGACCGGTTTCGAACCGATGACCCTATGGTTAACAGCCATATGCTCTGCCTACTGAGCTACTGGGTGGAGTCAATGATTTAATATGTTAAAATTTAATATCTAGTAAAAACCTCTAGATGGTCAATCTCTATGTACATGCACTGAGAATTGAACTCAGGACCTTCGCGTTAAAAGCGCGCTGCTCTGCCAACTGAGCTATGCATAAAGCTTAGGAGAGGACTCGAACCACTATTATTTGATTTGCAGTCAAACGTATTACCTGTTATACGACCTAAGCTTTTAAAAAGGTATTTTAAACCTACTTTTTTTATTTATTTTTTTTCGTAAAAAATACAGCTTATTTGATCTATAATAACTTAATTTATTTTTTTTTATTACAATACAAATATTATTTATATTCCATAAAAAAAAATTATATTCAAGAGCTACTTTACCCATAACATTACGTAATAATATTTTACTATTATAAGTTCTATTTCTTACACCGATACAAAGTCCTTTAAAAAATTGATAAATTATAACACCTTTTAAAGAATTTCTACTTAAATACCATACAATTATAAAATCTCCTGGAATTATCATAGTATTTTTATATATATTAGTATTTATTTTTAATTTTTTTTTACCTAAAACATCATGCTCTATTTTTTTAATACAATTCATTTCTATATTTAATTAAACTTTTTACTAAAATTTTTATTTTATAATTTTTAAAAGTAAATTTGTTAAAGTTTTTATATTTAAATAAAAATAAAATTTGATCTACATTAACTATAAGTAATCTTAACTTTTTTGTACATTTAATATAAGTTAACACTTTTATTTTTTATAAAGTTGTACACTATTGGACTTGAACCAACACCTTATCAAATAAGAATAGATTTTAAGTCTACCGCGTCTACCAATTCCGCCAAGCAATGTTGCTTAGAAATGGAATCGAACCACTGACCCTTGGTTTTTCAGACCAATGCTCTAACCTTCTGAGCTACCTATCCAACGCACCATAATTGGCTAGCACAACTAGGCTTTTCCCCTTATATACTACCTTCAGATAAGTATATAAAGAAAAAATGAAAAAAACCACAGCTCTATATAATGATATATAAATAGAGTAAAATAACTAAATGCTAATCATAATAATAATTTTATTATTTGATTTTTCATTTTATTAAATAAATAAAATCATAAAAGCCATCATTAAGGCAAATAACCCCATAGCTTCTGTTAAAGCAAAACCTAAAATTGCATAAGCAAATAATTCTCTTTTTATTTGTGGATTTTTTGCGTAAGCTACCAATAGTAGACCAAAAACTAAACCTATACCAATACCAGCTCCTCCTAGTGCTGCGGTAGCATTACCTGCACCTACGAAGCGAGCAGCTGATAATAATGTAAGATTAGACTCTGCTAAATGTTCACTGTAAATTTTAAGAAATTCTTTCATTACGGTTAAAACATTTACTCCTTATACCATACAATATTAAAACAGAACTAATATTTAATACCTTATTTAAGTAACGGTTGACTAATAAAACTTGGATCTACTAAACCCTCACTTTATAACGCTCTTGATTTTCTAAATACCTTTTATGTTTTATATAATTAATTTTATTTTCTTTTTCACTTTTTTCCCATATTAACTTTTTATTACGACTTAAATAAGTACCCCCTACTATCCTATATATACTGTATAAATGATTTACTTTTCCACAACGTCCAAATATTTTTTGAAAGATATAACGAGACCATAAAGAATAAAAATTACCTGGTATGCTATAATGACTTACCTCAGCGCGCAATGAACTTTCTATTAAAGTACTTGTAGGTATATCTAAAACCATACTCTCATTTAAACCATCTTTGCTTGTTAAAGGACTACTTATAAAACAAAAAGAAGGTAATATTTTTAAATTCTTTAATGTTGGATATTTAAAAAAAATATCTTTATTATATACCCGTAAATGTTTATGATTTGTAAGTAAACCTCCAGTTCACCGTTTATCTACTACGACCACGTACTTACTATAATTTTGGTCTAAATATTTAATATCCGGTATACTACTGTTTATTAATAATATTTTTTGGTTTAAAACTATTGCATTTTTTACTATATATAGCGCTCTTTTTAATAAAAATAAAGTGAAATGTAAATTAATTATTTGTATATTATTTTTTGTACCTAATAAATAATAAATATTTAAATTATCGGTATCTCATACATATTGACTTATATGAACACCTAACTTTATAAATGTTTTTATACTAAAATTAATCATTAAAAATATTAGATATTATTATATTTTCTAATATTATATGTAAATGGTTTGGATAAAAAAAAAGAAATATATTTAAAATACTACAAAATATTAAAGATAAAGCTTCTATTTTATTTAAATTTTTTAAAAATATTTCTTTTTTTGAATTATAAGAATACATTATTTGAAAAAAACGCAAATAATAATACGCCCCTAGAGTACTTAATATTACAAGAAATATACTAAAAACATACATATATGTTTTTATAATATTCATATAAACATACATTTTTATAAAAAATCCCATCAATGGAGGTATACCTGTTGCAGAAAATAATGTAATACTATATAAAATAAAGAGTAATTTGTTAGTTTTAAATACATACAATAAATCATTTAAATTTTTTAATTTTTTTAAATTAACATTATTTCTTAATATTATTAAAAATAGTCATAAATTTAAACTACTGATAATATATATAATAATATAAAATAATAAATCCGTATAATTAGAGATACCAAAAAAATAAGAAACGCTTAATATATAACCCGCATTACTTATACCGCTAAAAGCATATAATCTTTTTAATTTTGTTTGATGAATAGCACCTAATGTACCTACTAAAATAGTTATACCTGATAATACTAAAATTAATATTATTAAATATTTTTTGTATATTAAAAAAAATACTAAATTTATTCTTATAAACAAAACAAATAAACTGATTTGTGGTACTGTAGCAAAAAACATACTTACAACGGTCGGTGCACCTTCATAAATATCTGATAATCATGAATGAAATGGCACAATACCTATTTTAAAAAATAAACCACTTAATATAAATAATAAACCTAATAAAGTACCATAATATAACGTATGATCATAATAAATAATATTCTTATAAAAAAAAAACACAGAAAGATCTAAAAAATTTGTCATGCCTGTAAAACCATATAATACCGAAGATCCAAATAATAAAAGCCCCGAAGAAAAAGCACCTAAAATAAAATATTTTAGTCCAGCTTCTACAGAAAAATTAGAATAAACTTTTAAACTAGTAATAATATAAAAACATAAACTTTGTAATTCGATAGAGATATACATACTTATTAAATCATAACTAGTAATAATAGACCATATACCTAAAATACTTAATAACAACAATATAAAATATTCAAATATTTTTATTTTTTCGATAACACAATACTCTATCGAAAGTATTAAACATAAACTACTAATAATTAAAACAAAAACTTTACTAAAAAATGTTAACTGATCACAAATAAATTGTAGATTTAATAGTAATGCTTCATAATAGATACTATTTCATAAAATTAAACCACTATAAATTAAAATATATAAAGAAAAACTCCCGGTCCATTTTAAAATATTAAACTTATATTTATTTTTTAATAACTTTTCATTTAATATTACACTGAATATTAATAATAACAGGGTACAGATGCAAATGTATATATCTGGATATAACAATAAAATTCCAATCATAGTTATACGTACGAGGTGGGATTTGAACCCACGATATTCTAAAAATATGTCGACTTAGCAGGTCGATGCCTTAAACCACTCAGCCACTCATAAATTTTCTAAGAAATTATACTATATTTCTTAGAAAATTTAACTCTAGTTTAAAAGTAAAACTCATATCTGACTTTTTAGGTACTGTAATTATAATACATTTTAAAATATTATAATTCATTTCTAAATAAGGTGGCGCGTTAAAAATAACTGTTTTTTTTTTTATTCTATTCATTAGTTTTTTATATAGTTTCTTTTTATTTCGAAAACAAACAACATCATTTACATACAATTTAATATTTGTTTTTTTTATTATTTTATTATTTACTATAATATTTCCTCTTTTAACAAAACTAGTGCTCCTTTTTGGACTTTTAAAAAAATTTAACTTATATAAAAAAACATCTAATCGCGTTTCTAGCAATAATAAAAGCCTAGTTATATAATTTACATTTTTATGCTTAAATTGTTTAATATATTTTTTAAATTTTTTAGTATTTCTTCTTCTACCATAATAAACACGCAATACAGCAGTAGCATGCAATCTTCATAAATAAAACTTTTTACGCCGTTTTATATCAGGTTTAAAAGGCATACTTATTGAATATTTAAAACTACCTTTTCATGATAAACGATTATAATGTCATCGTAAATATCCTATACATGATTTATGCTTTAAACAAAGCATTTCAAATACCATATTAAATATCCTACTAGCTTTTTTTACAAACAATAATGACCCTCATAAATCTACTTCGTATTTTTTCAAAAATAAATATTTATTTGAAAAATTTCTTAACATCTAAACTTTACGTTAAGAGTGGGATTCGAACCCACGGTATTAAATCTAATACTTTGACTTTCAAGGCCAACGCTTTAAACCACTCAGCCATCTTTGTTTATATAAAGCTAAATATTAATAATATTCTACTACTACTATTCTACTACTACTTACACCCCCCACCTTATTAAAAACAACAAAACTTGGACCCATCCATTCTGTACGAAAAATTTATACTTAATTAGCTAAAGCTAACGTTAATATAGGTTTTTTTTGTATTCTAACATATTCTTTATAATTATTAAAATATAAACTACCAAACATAGAATAATTAAAATATAATGAATATCCTCTATTAATAAAAAATTGAAAACGAATACATTTTTTTTTTTTTAATCTATATAATTTATGATAATGATCATAATTTAAACCACGTTCATGTATATAATAACATAATTCTTTTTCATAAAAAAAATGTAAATCTTCTTCAATTTTTACATTATATTTAGGTTTTTGTCAAAGATACTTAAATCTATTACCATAATGTGCTTTATAATAACGCTCTAACGCTTTTAAACGCTTTGCTTCTTCTTTACGCTTTTTTATAGAATGTCAATGATTTGTTAGATCTTCCGTTTTTATAATATAATAATAAAAATTTTCAGGCTCATTTCATACACCTTTATATAAATTAATATTACCCTTATATCTAGAAAACTTGGCATACATAGGAATAATATTATTATTATATTTATATTTAAAAAAGAGTAACACTTTAGTTAAATTTAAATATTTTTTTAAATAATTTTTCTTTTTTTCTATTTTTAATCTATTTTTAGAGTAGGGCTTATATGTACCATTAATACTATATTTTTTTTTTTTTTTTACAGATTTGTTCTTTACCCGCAACATAAGATTACTATAATATCAATTATAATACATTTTTTTATATTTTCACGCAGTTATATTAAAAGTAAGGTCGACAAAAAGAAAACCTAAATGTTGTTTTGAATAATTATTAATTACTGTATTATCCGCTTTTACATTACTTGCTATATAATATAATGTTTTTTCAAAAAAAGTTGTTGTTTTTGCAATTAAGTTACCTTTTGATTTAAGAGAACTATATTTATTATTATTTAATATAAAAGGCGTACGATTTATATATAAATGCATTTTTTTTTTTCGACTCTAGTAAGATTCGAACTTACATCATAACCGTCATGAGCGGCACGTTTTACCATTAAACTATAGATTTATGCAGGAAGCGGGATTCGAACCCACGACCTATGAGTTATGAATTCATCATTCTAACCTACTGAACTATTCCCGCTTTGGTGAGAAATGGGAATCGAACCCATACAACTAAAGCCACAATTTAGTATTCTGTCCAATTAAATTATTCTCGTTATATTCAGGGTAATGGGACTTGAACCCATAATCTTCTATTCCCAAAATAGATGCATTAACCTTTTATGCTATACCCTGCGTTTTTTTTTTGTACGTAAACCTTTAGAATGCGGTATTTTAGGTATTCATAATACTTTACCAAACTTAATAAAAAAAAAATACTTATAATAAACATAACGTCTTAAACCTTTGCGTATAAAACGATAAGGTCATAAATTTATATTATTTTGTACTTCTACATTAAAGTAAAGTCTACTTGCTCTTTTATTTCGTTTTCAAGGTACATAAGGTTTTTTTAAATAACGACCCTTTAGATATCCACCACCAAACCTAAAAACTTTTGGATATTTTTCTAAAAATTCTACAACTTTAGTATACCTAAGTAAATGTCTGTGTCTATTTATTACAATTAAATCTTTAACCGCAATAGTCATATGTGTTAATATTTTTATTCTAAATTTAGAAGCAGTATTCTGTATAGCATATCCCGTAAATTTTTTTTTTTTCTTAAAACCACTAGACCCTAAATTCATTTTACATAAAGTAAAACCTTTGTCATTTAAGAACGTAAAAAACACATTTTTTTTTTTTACATTAATTTTCACTCTATACGAAAAGAATTTTATACTGTTATATGCTTTTACAAAATTAACCAAATCTCAAGGAAATATTTCTTTATTTTTATAACAGGTGCGAACAGAATTAAAAAGATTCATAGACCATTTATAAGTAAATCAAGCACCTTTTTCAAAAACTAAATTTAATATTGGATTAAATTTTTTAGTTATATTAAATTTTAAATATAAATTATAATTTATATTATATATATATTTATATTTATTTATATTATAATTTAAATCAATACCTAAACTACCATCTTTTCATGCATAAAATCAAATAACAAAAAAATAATAGATAGAATTATAGTATTCAAAATTTATTATTGTATAACTACTTCTTTTTCACATTTTTTTTTGGTCTTTTTGATTTTTGAGTTCCACAATTTGTATGTGTTCGTTGTCCTCTAACAGATAAACAATAAGTATGCCTTATCCCTCGATAACTTTTATTATCCCGCAATACTTTTAAATAACTTTTTAAATTACGTTTTAATTGAAAATTTTGTGTATAACAAGTTAAACCTTTCTCTAACTGTAAAATTTTTTTTTTATTTAACTTTCTTAAAGGGTATGTAGAAGATAATCCAATACTAGATAAAAGCTGTAATGCTTTATGATAATTTATACCATACGAAGCACTCAGTGCAAAAACTAAAGGCTTTTTATCATTTACTTCTACTCCTCCTAAAATCATAAGTTTTTTGATAAAAATTTAAACAAATTATAATTCAAACCATACTTCATAGTCGTTTTTATTAAAATAAAAGGCATTCCTTGACTGTAAAATAAATGTTTTATAAGTTTTATAGATAATAGTGTTATATTACGCTTATGCATTAAAATTAGATAATTTTTTATTCTTTTATTTTTTATTATTATTTTATTTTTTAATATATATATATATATAGCGTTCATTTTATTCATTATTGTTTTACTTTTCCTGGCTTTAATATTTTTATTTCTGAAGGAAACTCTATACCAGTACCTTTGTATATATTATATTTTTTAAATGTTTGTAAATATTTTGTAGTTTTATGCAATTGTTCTTTGTTAAAACTAAAATTATAAATAAAACGTGTTTTCATTATATATATTATATCTAAAGGAGTAAAATAATAATATATATGACTATGACCTAAATTAAATCGCCAATATTTCTTTTCCCCTATACTATATTTACGTGTTGCTTTAAAACCAAGACCATTTAGAAATAATATAGTAATTCAACCTTTACTTAAATTAGAGTAAATACAAAAGATATATACATAAATCTTTTGTATATTAATATTTTTTGATGTTAATATATTTATTTTTAATAAACCTTGCTTATTTTTTAAATATATTTTATTATTTAAAGTTTTTACTAAACAATAAACATAATATTTATTATATATTCGTGTATATGTATTGTTTAATAAAACCATTAATATTGTAACTCAGCTATAATTTCACCACCTGTTTTTAATATTAAAGCTTTTGTTAAGGGTATTAAACCATAATGAGTTTCTACGAGAATTAAATTAGTGCCATTAAAATTTGAATAACGCTTTAATTGATTATACGTAAAATATCTACGATAACCAGGCTTACTTATATTTTTTATATGAATAAATAACTTTTTGTTTGAGCTATACCGTAACCAAATAGTTAAAAACCCTTTATGTATTATGTAATTTTTTATAAAACCTTCCAATAAAAAATATTCTGTAATTTTTTTATTTTTTTTTGTATAAGGTATTTTTATTGTAGTGAAACGCTTACCATAACCCATATTAAACTGCGCTAAAAAAGTTTGTATTATCATGTGGATTTTGTTAAATTATTTAAATGCCCATAACTAATCAAAATTTTTAAGTTTGATTTTGCTATACCCGAAAATCTTAATGTTTTTGTATTACGTGTTAATAGACAATAATTATTTAATTTTCTATGTAATTTTATTTTTTTCTGTAAAAATAAATAACGTTCTATATTACCTAAATTTTTTATTTTTGTTAAAAAATAAAGTACTAAGTAATTTAATTCTGTAATTTGTTTTATTTTTCGATTCTGTAAATCATATTTATAATGTTTTTTCATTATGCTCTATTAAAAAAAGGTAAAATTATTAAAAAATAACTAAAATAAAATACTGTAGCTAATTGACCTATTTCGTAATAAGGACTTTCTATTGCTTTACAGCCTATTCACCCTAAGATAAAACAATTAAAAAAAAACATAAAAAAACACAAACGATAACCTACTCTATAATTAGTATTTCTTATTTCATGCGAAATAACATAAGGTAATGCAAATAGTATTAAAATAGAACATAATAATAATAATACCCCTAAAAGTTTATTCGGTACGGAACGCAATATTGCATAAAAAGGCAAAAAATATCATTCCGGTACAATATGACTCGGTGTTACAAGAGCATTTGCTTTTATATAATTATCCGAATGGCTTAAAGTATTTGGATAATAATAACAAAATAAACCAAAAAATAAACCAAAAATAGCAATAGCTAAAATATCTTTTATTATAAAATAAACGCCAAATTGTACCGTATCAATATCAGGCTCAAAACCTAAGGGTTGACTCGAGTATGTCATATGTAATAACATTAAATGAACTACAGTAAATAGTAATAAAATAAACGGCAATATAAAATGAAACGCATAGAAACGTACAAGTGTTGGATGTGCCACAGAAAAACCACCTCATAACCAAATAATAATCTCATCTCCTATGATTGGCACTGTTGCTGCTAAATTAGTTATTACAATAGCAGCCCAATAGCTCATTTGTCCTCAAGGTAATACATACCCTAAAAAAGCAGTAATTATCATTAAAAGTAACATCGCCACACCTAGTGTTCAAACATAATTCCTTGGGTAAATATACGAACTATAGTAAAGACCTCTAAACATATGAATATACACTACAGTAAAAAACATAGATGCACCATTAGCATGAAAATACCGTAATAATCACCCAGAGTTTACATTACGCATGATATGCTCTACACTGTTAAACGCTAATTCCGTACTATTTAAATAATGACATGCTAATAAAAATCCTGTTATTATTTGAGAACCTAAAAAAGTCATAGCCAATACTCCAAAATTTCAAAAAGTATTTATATTTATAGGTACAGAATAAGTATAAGCCGCTTTATAAAAACTAAACATTTTATAGCGTCTCTTTACGGGAGAGAAGGGACTCGAACCCCTATAAATAGTTTTGAAGACTATCATTTTACCTATTAAATTACTCTAATTTAATTTTTAAATCTCACTTCATTTAAATTTTAAGTATTGTAAAAAAACAAAAATTAAATTACGATCCCTAGTATTTAAAAGATAATGTATATTCAATTTATTAACAGTAGACCAATTCGTTACAATATTTTTTGATGTAAAAATAGGATCAGCATAATTTAACTGATAATTAAATCCTCCTAAAATATCAATATCTTTTATATTTAACGGCATATTATACTGTGAAAATAATGGTAACAATAATTTATTAAAACAATCTATAAAAATATAACTTTCTTTTTTATTTATAATCAACTTTAAACTTACATCTACGCTACTATAACTTTTTATACATTTATCTGTAAAAAACTTTTGACCTGAGATTAAAAATACTAAAATACACAAATTATACAAATAGAGATTATATTCTGATAATAAATTTCTAAAATAAACATAAAATATTATTTTTTTTATATAAGGTAAATTCTTTATTTGCATTTTAGGATATTTTAACAATAATTGATCTTTTATAACATAATCAGTATACATACCTAACCTATCCATTATATTATTTTAGAGCATAATAAAGTTAAACGGGTATTATTAAATTTTCTTATACGATTACTTACAGGGCCAAAAATTCTAGTACCTATAGGGTTTAACTTTTTATTTAATAAAATTACAGCATTATTAAAAAATTTTATAGAATTACCATTTTCATACACTATATTTTGTCTGTGACGCACTAAAATACTTTTATATAATGTTTTTTTTTTTATTTTACTCGAAGTTCGTGTTGCTTTTATAACAACAATAAGTATACTGCCTATACTACCTGCACTACGGTTTTTTTTTTTTAAAATTTTTATACATTTCACACGCTTTACCCCAGAATTATCACAAACTTGTAAAATACTACCTACAAATATCAATTTATTTTAATTTTACTCATTTCGTAGGCATTTTTATAATATAGCATTGTATTGCTAATTTTTTTATTACACTCTTTAAGCCTTTTTCCAACTCAAGAGGCTTATGGTTTGATAATTCTATAAAAATACTATTTTTTTTGATAATAAAAATTCAATCATCTTCTAAAGATCCCACACCTTTACCCATACGTACACTAATAGATTTAGATGTAAGCCCTATATTAGGGAAACAATATAAATGTATTTTATGTTTTTTTGGACATTTACGTTTTAATAAACCAAACATCATTTTTAATTCACTACTTTTTATTCTATATGATATAGAAGCTTTTAAACCTACTGTACCTTTATATAATCTATAATGTTTATACTCCTCCAACTTTAAACGTTTTGTTATTAATTTATTATGATATTTCTTTCATTTAAATTCACGCGGTTTAAAAAATTTCAATTATAAGTATATTTTACATTTATTTAATTTTAATTTATATTTTATTTTATTAAAAAAACTTAACTTATAAGATTTACGTATATTTATACGCTTTAAATATTTTATATTTAATATAGGTATTATTTGTATTCCATTATTGCTTAATACATTATTATTTAATTTATAAATTAAATAATGTGGTAAAAATATTTTTTTTATAATAAATTTACTTTTATTTATTTTTAATTGCAACTCCTTTAAATAAACATAATTATATATATAATTATACAATATTTTTTTTATATATACCATATAATATTTTTGTTTTAAATAAGAATGACCTAAGAAAAAATCTTTTAATAATTGCTTAAAATAAAAACTGTTCTTATTTAAAGCGTACACACTAATTTTAATACCATTTATTTGTATATAATATTTTTTAAAAAAAAAAGGATTACGCAAAGGAAATACTTTAGCTACAAAATCTATAAAACTCGTACCTTTACTCAATCATATTTTTATAGCAGAAACACCATACTTAGTCTGCAAAAATCTTATACTATAATCAATCGCCGCAACATTCGAACTTGTACCTAATTTTCCATTTTTACGTCAAATATAGACAGCTCTTTGTGTACGTTTAAATCGACCACTAAAAGCGACTTTAAAACCATTTAACTCCTTTGCAAGTATACGCTTATTTAAATCTGCCATAACAGGACGAATACTTTCTCACAAACCATAACGTTTTGTTAAAGAAGCATAGATATATTTAGTTATTATCGAAGATGTTATATTTTTAAAATCCAATTTATATAAATTAATCTGAATATTTTGCTTTATATATTTGATTATTATTTTTTTTTTTTTTATAATTTGCACTAAACAATACATTAAAATATTAAATAAAAAATATTTGTATATAAAAAGTATTTTTTTTCGCTGCAAATTTGAAAAAAAATACTTTTCAAATTTAGTTTGTTTTCTAACAAGATATATATATATTTTTTCTTTTTTTAAATATTTTTTATTTAATATTTTAAATCGTCTATTTATTGATATTTTTTTTTTAATTTTTTTGTAGTGTAAATAAATACTTAATTTAGTACAAATGCCATAATATTTTTTCTTTTTTTTTAATTTTTTACGTCGTCATTTATAAAATTCGTGATTCCTTAAAAATACTTTTTTTTTTCTAACTATTTTTTCTTTTCACAATACTTTTTTTTTTCAGAATTTAGTAAAACGCAAAGACTTTCTTCTATATTTTTCTTTATTAAAAAAAAAACTTCAATTATGTTTTTTTTTTTTTCATATTTTTTTTATTCTTTTGTTTATATTACTAATAATATATCTAATAAGCCCTATATGTTTTAATTTATATTTTGTTTTTATATATAAAATATACCTAAAAATACTATTGTTTATTTTTTTTAATAAACTCTTACCTTTTTTAGTTTTAAATAATTCTTTAATAATAATTGTATCTTTTTGGTTATTTATTTGCTGTTTTTTTTGTAACAAATTACGTTTATTCCATAAAATGTTTATTTTACTTTGTTTTTTATTAAATAATAAATGTTTAACACTTTTTTCCATATCATCAAATAATGTATTATAATAAAAAAAACTTATTATTTTATTATTTTTATAATTGTATATACGTATATGACTTATTAGACTTCTACTTTGCCTTGATATAAAAAACTTTTTAGAATATCAAGTTATATAAGAATATAATAAAATATCTAAATGTATTAAATATCTATATTTAGGTGTTTTATAAATACTTCACGTATTACGCCAAAAAGTACTTATACCTATACGAAAACTAACAGGATTTACTAACATTATTTTTTTTTATTTTTTTTTTTTCGTTTCACAATTATATGTATATTTCTACTCAATTTACGGGTAAAACTAAATTCACCTAACTTGTGCCCTAAATTTTTTTCCGTAACAAAAACTTTAAATCAACGTTTACCTGAATATACCTTAAAATATAAACCTAAAAATTCTTTTAAAAGCGTGCTATTTCTTTTATATGTTTTTATAATAAAAGGTTTTGCTTTTATTGCAGAAAGTATAGAAGGACAAACATATTTACCTTTTCAAATCGACCTAGACATTATTTATATTTTTTTATATTTTTTTTTTTTTTTTTTTTACCGTTACAAAACCTTTTGCTAAAATACCTTGCTTACTAACAGGATGACGCCCTCCAGAACTTTTACCTTCACCACCACCGTGAGGGTGATCTACTGGATTTTTTGCTACACCACGCACCTTAGAAGAATAACCCAATCATCTATTATTACCTGCTTTATATTTTTTTCTAAGTTTAAAATCAATATTAGAGACTTTACCTAATGTTATATAATTTTTTAGCGAAATATTAATAACTTTACCCGAAGGTAATACAACTAAACCTGTCGTATTATATTTTCGTAATAATTTACAACATGTCCCAGCACTTCGGGCTAGTATACCTTTAGTCTTAGGCCGCAACTCCGCATTAAAAAATAAACTACCTGTAGGCGCGCTGTTTAAACGGCATCACTGTGTATTTTTATTTAAAACTAAATTTAAATCTATAAAATTTAATATTTGACCTACTTTTAAACTACTACTAGAAAGTATATACGCATAAGATTTATCACAAAAATCCACAAAACTATTACGTTCACTATAATTTTTATATAAGCCTAAAAAATGATGTGTTGATATTAAAGCTATCGACGCATTACGTTTAGAATCATACTCTAAACGTTCTACTTTCCATGATAATGAATTTTCTTGCAATAAAGTATAATAATTAAATGTTATATTTTTATAAAGATAACGATAATAACTACTACGACCTTTTATACTAATACGACCTAAATTATTACGACCTCCTTTATTTTTTTTTTTATTTTTTATTAATTTTTTATATTTTATATTACCTAAAGTTTTATTATTGGATATATTTTCTATAAAATTTTTATAGGAATTATAGTGTTTGCTAAAATAAGCAACTGCTGACATTATTCTATAGTTTCTAATACTATACCAGCACCTACAGTCAATCGCCCTTCCCTAACAGTAAAACGAACACCGCGAGCTAACCCTAAACGATGAATTAAACTTATAGTAACATTTATTGTATCCCCTGGCATTACAATTTTTAAATCATTATCAAAAGTAAAAGCTCCTGTAATATCTGCTGTTCTTATATAAAATTGTGGTTTATATTCTTCTTTAAAAGGCTTATGACGACCTCCTTCTGCTTTTGATAATATATAAATTTTTGCTTTAAACGTAGTAAAACTAAAAATCGTATCTTCTTTACATAAGAGTTGACCTTTTGTTATCTCTTTTTTTTTTATATTTTTTAATAAAAGACCCGCACTCTGTCCTGATTCTGCTTCGCCTTTTAACGAACGAAACATTTCTATTTCGCCACAAGTTACCTTTTTATTTGACTTATTAAAACCTACTAAATCTAAAATATCATTAGCTTTAACGCTACCCTGTTCAATTTTACCCGTAACTATAGTACCTCTACCTGCTTTCGTAAATATAGATTCTATAGGCATTAAAAAAGATTGTTCTAACATACGTCGAGGTTGCTTAATATAACTATCTACTGTGTTTAATAATCTAAGTATAGATTTACGTCCCATAATACTTGTATTTTCCTTTTTTTCTCGTAAAGCTAACCGCGCAGAACCAAAAATAAAAGGTATGTCATCACTATCAAACTCATATTCTTCTAATAATTCGATAACTTCTAATTCCGCCAATTCACGTAAATCTAATTCAACAAGACTATCGTATTTATTCATGTATACAATTAAATACTTAATACCTAACTCTCTTACTAAAATTAAATGTTCTCTTGTCTGCTCTTGAGGTCCATCTTTAACAGAAACAACTAAAATAACACCATCTAACTGAACTGCCCCTGTTATCATATTTTTTATATAATGTTGATGTCCTGGACAATCTATATGAGCATAATGCCTTTTTAAAGTTTCATACTCTATATGAGCTGCAGTAATAGTTATACCACGTTCACGCTCTTCTGGAATTTTATCTATTTGATCGTAAGGTACATATTGGGCTAAACCTTTTTCTGCTAATACTTTAGTTAAAGCAGCAGTTACTGTTGTTTTTCCGTGATCAACATGACCTATAGTTCCTATATTACAATGTGGTTTTTGATATATCATATTATGGTTTTAAGATGTAAAAAAAAGGCTTATTATCTTTTGCTTTTTTTTTTATATTTTCTTTTTTTGTTAATATTTCCCCTTTTTTTGTTAATATTAAATTACTTTCTTGTACTAAATTTTTTTTTAAATTTTTTTTATGTTTACCTGATGAATTTATGAATCATTTTACTCCATAAATATACTCTTGCCTTTTTGATAGCATTTGTGGCAATTCAAAAATAACACTACCTCGTCGCTTATTAATTAATACTATACTAGGTTTAATTGTTTCTATTATATTTTTTAGAACAACTAACGGTAATAGTTCTTCTTTTACTTTAAATAAAAATAAAAAATCGATTAAAACATTATAATTTTTAAAACGCAAACCTTTTCTATTTAAATTACCTAATAATAATTTAAATACTAAAAATTCTTTTTTTAACAGATTTTTCTCTAAATATTTATGACTTAATTTTTCCGCTTCTTTCTCCATTAATTCTTAATATCCGATAACTTTAGACCCCATTTAGAATGAGCTTTTTTTCGATAAAACGATTCTACTGTACTAAAATCGTATTTACCTCGAACTAATTTATATCTACAACCAGGCACATCATTAGATCTACCTCCCCTTGCTAACACTACCGAAAATTTTTGTAAATTATGGCCATGCCCTGGTATACTAACAGTTATTGTACGTTTACTTTTTATTTTTACTCTTGCTATTTTACGTACTGCAGAGTTAGGTTTTTTAGGTGAAGTCGTTTTAACACTAACACACACACCTTTAACAAACGGATCATTTCTTAATATAGGTGTACCGCTATATGTTTTTTTTCGTTTTCTTTTAAACTTTACAGAAACTTGATTAGCTGTTGCCATAATTTTAAATTATAATAATATAATATTTTATATTTTATTATTGTTTTATTTAATAAATATCTAAGATATACAATAAGATCTAAATAATAATATATTTTTAAATCTTTTTTATTGTATAAGATATTATTATACCAATAACCTACTATTAAATAATTATTTTCTTTTAAAGTTTTTTTGATTTTTTTTATATCTTTTATATCTTTTATATAAAGAAAAACATTATTATTTTTCTGTATAAATTTATATTTTCTATTTAAAGACATTTCTTTATTTAAATTATGTATTTGTGTATTATTATTTTGTAAAAATAAATTAAAAATTTTAGAATAAGTAATTTTTGTTGATTTCAAAATAATAATTATAGAAAATTCTGTTAATTTTCTATAACTATTAAGTTTTTGTAATTTTGTAGCTAATCTAAAACTTTTTTTTTTTTTTAACAATAATATTTTTTTTTGTTTATTTATATAAAATATATTTTTTATCATTATAAATACAATATATAATTATTTTCTTTTATATTTTCTATTATTTTATATTTTAATATTTTTGCTTGTTTCATTATTGTAAAAAATATACTATATTTTTTTTCCAGTTTTTTTATTTTATTTGTTTTTATTAAAAAAATTTTATATAAGTCTATTAAAGATATAAAATAATGTACTCTATACGTAGGAATATCTAAAGGTTTTGAAGCTAATTCACATAAAAAAGATATTGGAGCTGCATCTATTATAAAAGTAAAAGTACCATCTTTATATAAATATAAATCAACCTTTACAATAAGCCCTTTATCATACCTTGCGGTTTCAGCATTAAATGCATTACAAAAATTACGAACATCTATTGGAAATTGTCCTAACAAGGGACCTATTGGCGGGGCTGTACTAACCTCACCGGATTTTGCTATAAAACTAATTAATCTTAATAATTTTTTTTTGGTCATATATTTATTATAAATTAATTAAAACACGTAATATTAATAAATCTATAGATAATTTATTAAATATATTAAAAATAAAACCTTTAATTAAAGGTGTATATATTGTAGAATTATTTTTCAATAAATATAATTCTTTTTCAAATGATGAGATTATATTAATATCTAAATGATTTAAAAAATTATTAATACCACTATACAATATTAATATTTGATTTTCTAAAAAAACAGGGTTGCTTTGTGGTTGTATTAAAATTTCGGTTAAAATTTTACCACGCTTTAATAATTTTTTTGTTACATCATCCAAATTATCCCCAAACTGCTCTAATCCTTGCATTTCTCTATATTGTGCTAATTCTAACTTTAAAGGTCCTGCTATTTTTTTCATTATTTTGTTTTGTGCTGCAGTACCTATACGACTTACAGATAAACCCGTATTTACTGCAGGTCGTATACCTTTATTGAACAACTGACTTTCTAAAAAGATTTGACCATCTGTAATAGATATTACATTTGTTGGAATATAAGCAGAAACATCTCCTAATTGTGTTTCTATTACAGGTAAAGAAGTTAAAGATCCTCCAAAATTTGTAAAATCATTTAACTTAGTCGAACGCTCTAATAATCTTGAATGTAAATAAAAAACATCTGCGGGGTAGGCTTCTCTTGAAGGAAAACGACGTAAAAGCAAAGACATTTGTCTATAAGCAACTGCATGTTTACTCAAATCATCATATATTATTAAACAAGACGCTCCTTCGCCGATTAAATACTCACCTAATGTCGTCGCACAATACGGTACTAAATACTGTAACGCACAAGACTCTGAAGATGTTGCTGCTATAATTACACTGTAATTTAAACTTTTTTTTTTTTTTAACAAATGTGCTATTTTTGCCACATTTGCACGTCTTTGCCCAATAGAAACATAAATACAATGAATATGAGTCGCTGGTGTTCAAGAGTTTCGTTTTTGATTTAATATTGCATCTATACCTATTGCAGTTTTTCCCGTAGATTTATCACCTATAATTAATTCTCGTTGACCACGACCAATAGGTATTAAACTATCTATAGATTTAATACCTGTTTGTAACGGCTCATTAACCTTATATCTAGCTAAAATATTAGGAGCTTTTACATTTATTTTATTAAATTTATATGTATATTTTTTTTTTGATGAAAAATCTATAGGAGTACCATATGTATCTACTACACGCCCTAATAATTGTGCTGTCGCAGGAAAACTAAAAAGTTTATTAGTTCGTATTATAACGTTACCAGGCCTTACGATTTCCTCACCAGATAATATAACAGCCTTTATGTTAGATTCAAATATACTAACAACTATAACTTTAATACCAATACCTTTAACTTCTAATATTTCTCCCATTTTAATGTAATTCATACCTATAACTGTTACAATACTATCAATTGAAGTTAAAACTAGGCCTTCTGCCGCGCTTAATCTAGCCTTTTCCATCTCTGCTCAACGTTTTAATAAAGGTATAACTCGTATAGCCATAAATAAATAAACACAAGAGATTGCAGGTAGAAGGACTTGAACCTTCACTAGGATTTTAAGCTAATAAGGGCCTAAACCTTACGTGTCTACCAATTCCACCATACCTGTTTTCTGGGAAAAGGACTTGAACCTATAATGACAGACTATGAACCTGCCGTGTTACCAAATTACACTATCCCTTATTTATACCCTATGGGATTCGAACCCATGTTTTTACAGTGAAAGCGTAATGTCCTTACCTACTAGACGAAGGGCTCTTATCTATAACTTACTTTATCTTATAATTTTTCATATTTTTCAATATTATAAGTATTTTAAAATATTTAACATAAATGAAACACTATTAGGTTAATTTTTTTTTAAATATATCCAAAGAAAGTTAAACAAAATTTTCGGAATGATTCATATGTTTTTCGTATTCTCTATCTTTTTTTTATCTTTTTTGTGTTTCTAGCTCTTAACATTTTTACCTCTATTAATCCATTTATTTCTCGTATTCTCTATTTTTTTTCCTGGTAACCATTTTTTACCTCTATGAATTTATTTGTTTCTCGTATTCTCTATCTTTTCTTTCCGTGGTTCTATTTGTATTTTTCTTTAGTGCTATTAGCTAACATCGCAAAATGTTAATACTTACAAACTAGCCTATTAAAGTACTAATCTTATACTTTCGTTCAAGAACTTTTAAAGAATATTTTCCCACAATAATGTTTTTAGTGGTTCTAATATAAATACTTGGCTACTTAACATACTATTAAGATAATAATTAATACACTATAGGTACCTACTAACTGGTCCTCTCGTAATAAGCTAGTAAACTTTTTTAATTTCTAAACTAGCGGTAGATAGGAACCGAACTGTCTCACGACGTTCTGAACCCAACTCATGTACCATTTTAATAAGCGAACAGCTTAACCCTAGGAACCAGTTACTGCTCCAGGATATGATAAGTCGACATCGAGGTGCCAAACAACCCCATCGATAGGAACTCTAAAGGGTAATTAGCCTGTTATCCCTTGCGTACCTTTTATTCGTTGTGCAATAACTCTCCTACTAAAAATTATTGGATCACTATGACCGACTTTCGTCCCTGTTTGAAATGTCTTTCTTACAGTCAAGCATTTTTATGCCATTATACTAATAAAGTTAATTAATTAATTAACTTTTAAATACTTTTGTACGCCTCCGTTACTTTTTAGGAGGCGACCGCCCCAGCCAAACTACCACTCATAAACTGTTTTTTTTTAATTAGCATTGATATTTGATTTTTAAGGATATTTCACTGATGCCTAACCTATTAGCTAGCGCTAAGGGCTGTACTACTTAAAAATTTAAATGTTTTTTGGCTCTCCTTTATTCTACAAAAAAAAAAATATATAATGCAATTAATGATTGTAGTAAAGGTGCAAAGGGTCTTTCCGTCTAGCCGCTAATATCTGCATCTTCACAGACAATTTAATTTCACCGAGCTAATATTGGAGACAGTGGGGAAGTCGTTACACCATTCATGCAGGTCGGAACTTACCCGACAAGGAATTTCGCTACCTTAGGACCGTTATGGTTACAGCCGCCGTTTACTGAGGTTTATATTTAGAACGTTAATTCCGCCTTTTTACCTTACAGCACCGGGCAGGTGTCAGACCCTATACATCATATTTCTATTTAGCAGAGTCCTGTGTTTTTGGTAAACAGTCGCTACCCCCTATTTTGTGACACTTATTTCAACATAATTTAATTTAAGTACTCTGTCTCCCGAAGTTACAGAGTTAATTTGCCGAGTTCCTTCAATATTATTATCTCGCACACCTTAGTATACTCTACCTATCTACCTGTGTCGGTTTTAGTACGGTCTTTTTTTACATAAATAAGAAAATAAATATAAAATATTTATTTACAGACAAAACTCGCGTTCGCTTACTTAAATATGCACTAATAAAAGCTTTTTCTTGAAATTTTTTTAGAAAAAATATAAACTTAATAATATATCTTTTCTAAATATTAAATCTGTCACTATTACTACCAATTGCAAGCCCCCTCACACGATACCCTCAATTACTATTATCTTTTATGTTACCAAAACAATAAAGGCAAGGCATAGTACTCACGGCGTTTAAGTTTAAACGTTATTTTAATACGGTGCACAAACTATACCTGCAAAGCAGATACGCCAGTAACAAAACTTAAAATAAATAGTATTATACAGGCTACAAAATATTAATTTTATTCCCATCGAATCTACTCTCATTAGATACTCTAAGGGACCGGCTTAATTAATTTTGTTTATCTTAAATTAAAAACCTTAGATTTTTGGTGATAATGATTGCATCAACATTATATTACGTTACTCATGTCAGTATTTTTACTCCTGATTTTTTTACAAATTTTATTTATACAGGATATTTTGCTACCACATATATTCTTATAACATATATTTATAGCTTCGGTAAATAATTTAGCCTCCTTACATCTTAGACTTTCGCAAAATGTATTTTAAATTGAATAAAGTGAGCTGTTACGCTTTCTTTAAAGGATTGCTGCTTCTAGGCCAACCTCCTTTATTGTTTAGATGCTCTAAATCTTTATCACTAAAAATATTATTTAAAGACCTTAGCTGATAATCTGGGCTGTTTCCCTTTTGAATAAAAATCTTAACACTTTCATTCTGATTATGAATTATTTATTATAAAATAATTTAAAGTTTGTTTAAAATTGGTAAAGTTGTTTAGACCCCCCGCATCTATTCAGAGCTTTATCTATTATAGTATATACTTCACACTTTACCTACATAAATTTCGCAAAAAACCAGCTATCTCTAAGTTTGATTGGCCTTTCACCCCTAACCACAAGTCATCCCAGTATATTGCAACATACACGAGTTCGACCCTCCAAAAAAGTTAATTCACTCCTCATTCAGTCTGCTCATGGCTAGATCACTTAGTTTCGGGTCTAATTTTTTTAACTTTATGCTTTTTTTTACTTGCGTTAACTACGTTTTTATTATATAATTTAAACTTGCTAAAAAAATTAACTCACTGACCCATTATACAAAAGGTACGTTATCTTTATATCGCTATCTTGGTCAGGCTAGCTTAAAAATTTAACTACTTTAAATACATTCAATTTCAAGATCTTTTTCACCGCTTTCGCACTTTTCACCTTTCCCTTACGGTACTTTTCACTATCGGTTAATATATATTATTAAATTTAGAAGGTAGTCCTCCTATCTTCAAACAAAATAACACATGTTTTGCTTTACTTACTATATATAAGATTCACTAGACTTTAAGTGCACCTCACCTACACTACACTATACAGGACTTTTAACCTTTATTGTTAATCTTTCAAGATTCTTTTAATGTATTCGTATAGGTATTTATATATTTATTTTATTCATGTTCGCTCACCACTACTTACAAACTCTTTATTAATTTTTACATATTTAACTACTAAGATGTTTCAGTTCGTTAAATTTTTTATATTTAGTTTACTTTAAGATATTATAAAAAGCTCCTTTAGAAGGTCGGTTAAGACAAAGTCCGTTAAGACAACACGTAAACACAAATATTTATAAACACTAATGTCTAGCTAAAAAACTTTACCTTTTTAATTTTCGTTTTAATACGTCTTATATATATTACCAAGGTCTCCATTAAATGCTTTATTTTTTTATTTTTTTTTTATACTCATTTGTTTCACTTAATTACTTTTGTATGTTTTTTCTTTGCTTTCAACCAAGATTTATAAAAAACCACGTCTTCTACTATAGTAATAAATACAAATAGACTAAATAATGATATTATAGAGCCTAAACTACACAAACTATTTATACTTTCATACGCATCTGGATAATCTGGTATACGACGGGGCATACCCGCTAATCCTAAAAAATGCATAGGAAAAAAAGTTAAATTTACACCTATAAATGTTGTTATGAAATGTATATATGCCGACTCTTGGTTATAATTACAACCTGTTAACTTTTCACATCAATAATATAGACCTCCAAATAAAGCAAAGACCGCACCCATAGATAGCACATAATGAAAATGCGCGACAACATAATAAGTATCGTGAAGTACTTGATCTATACCTGCATTCGCTAAAATAATACCTGTTAACCCTCCTATCGTAAATAATATTAAAAACCCTAAAGCAAAAAGCATAGGCACACTAAAGGTTATAATACCTTCCCACATCGTTGCAATTCAACTAAATATTTTTATACCTGTAGGTATAGCGATTACCATTGTAGCCGCTGTAAAATACGCACGAGTGTCTATATCCATACCTATAGTATACATATGATGCGCTCACACTATAAAACCTAAAATTGCTATTGAACCCATTGCATAAACCATACCATTATAACCAAAAATACGTTTTTTTGCATAATGACTAATTATATGACTAATTATACCAAAAGCTGGCAATATTAATATATACACTTCTGGATGTCCAAAAAATCAAAATAAATGCTGAAATAATACTGGATCTCCCCCACCATTTACTTCAAAAAATGATGTATTAAAATTACGATCCGTTAATAACATCGTTATCGCACCCCCTAATACAGGCAAAGATAATAATAGTAATCACGCTGTTATATATACTGACCACACAAATAAAGGTAATCTAAACATAGTTAAACCTGGTACACGCATATTCGATATTGTTACTATAAAATTTATAGCACCCAATATTGAAGATATTCCTGATAAATGTAAACTGAAAATAGCACATTCTATAGATCCTCCAGAATGTGCAAAAAGTGAGGATAAAGGAGGATATAAGGTTCAACCTGTACCTGCCCCCATTTCTATAATAGACGATCATAATAATAATAAAAACGAAGGAGGTAATAACCAAAAACTTATATTGTTTAAACGAGGAAACGCCATATCCGGAGCACCTATCATTAAAGGTACAAATCAATTACCAAAACCTCCTATCATCGCAGGCATTACCATAAAAAAGATCATAATTAAACCATGTGCTGTTATAATTACATTGTATACTTGATGATTATAGTTTAAAAAGACAGGACCTACACTAGATAACTCTCACCTAATAATTAAAGATAATATAGTTCCTATTAAACCTGCAAAAAATGAAAATAATAAATATAACGTACCTATATCTTTATGATTCGTAGAACTAAATCATCTCGTACGTTTATTTATAAATTTAAATCTAAATTTAACACTTATTCATTTTCTATAATAATTTTTACCAAAATTTTTTTTTATATACTTATTTATCCTCGTATTTGTATTTATACACCATCTTTTAAAATTGTTATACTTAAGTTTCATTTTAATACTACATTTTTTTTTTATTTTTATTACTTTTTATCCAACTACAGGTTCCCCTACAATTACCTTGTTACGACTTCGCCCCAGTCCTTAACATAAAAATGATAAATACTTTTTAAATATCTGAAATAATAAATTATTTATTTATAAGTAATCCGCCTTGTTATTTTAATTTATGCCAATTTCCATGGCGTGACGGGCAGTGTGTACTAGGTCGATTAACAATTTCACCGTAACGTCATGATTTACGATTACTCACAATTCCTACTTCATACTGTCAAGTTGCAGACAGCAATCCGGACTTAAATTATTTTTTAGGTTTCGCTAATATTCACATACTTGCTTCCCTCTGTCATAACTATTGTAACATGTGTGTAGCCCAGCATATAAAGGCCATATTGACTTGACTTAGTTCTTCTTTCATATTTTATTTTCATAAAATTTTGTTTATATACATTTTTATGTAGAAATAAACACAAGAATTTCGTCCGTTTATGGAATAAACCAAACACCTCAAAGCACGAACTGGCGACAGCCATGCAGCACCTGTTATAGTCGTAATTACTTTACTATTATTACAATTACTGGTAAGATTCGGCGCTTTTTATCGCATTAAACCACATATTCCACTGTTTGCTTGAACCTCAGTCAATTCCTTTGAGTTTTAACCTTGCGGTCGTAGTCCCCAGGCGGGATATTTAACGCGTTTACTCAAGCAATTGTACACTGAATATCCATAAGTCACGGCATAGACTACCAGGGTCTCTAATCCTGTTTGATACCTATGCTTTTGCGCCTCAGCGTCAGTTTTAAATGATTTCCCGTTTCCACCTATTGATTGTCTCTACAATATCTAAGAATTTTACCTCTCCACTGAAAGTGCAGAAAATCTCCAAAAAACTCTAGTTTATGAGTTTAAAAAGCCTTTTTAATGAATACTATTTAATCTTTTATTTAGACATAATAAACAACCTACACGCCCTTTACGCCCAGTTATGAAGAGTAACACTCGCCCTCTCCGTTTTACCGCGACTGCTGGCACGAAGTTAGTCAGGGCTTATCCTTTGTTTTATATCATTATTTCAACAAATTTAGAAGTTTACAACATTATATTTTCATCCTTCATGTAATATTGCTGGATCAAACACCTTTGTTTATTGTCCAATATTCCTCACTGCAGGCTCCCTTGGGAGTTGGGCGCTTTTCAGTCCCAATGTGGCTGTACATTCGCGAAAATCAGCTAAACATTTTCGACTTGTTAACCTTTTTTGTTAACAACTATCTTAAAATTTAATAAGCACGATTTTTAATAAATTTTTTTATATATAAAGGTCTATATATTTATACGGCTTTTAATATTTTAATACCGAATTAAAAATTAAATTTCTTAAGTCTTACTCACCTATACGCTATTAATTTTAATACTACTTGCATGTGTAAAGCATATTACAAGCATTCACTCTAAGCTAGGATCAAACTCTGCAAACTATAAATAAATAAGTAATCTATATATATATATTATATATTTACTCTAAATATGAAAATGTTTTACTATACATTTAATAAGTTATTTAGATTCTCCAAGTTTTTTCTTTTTTCTGTTATTATAGCCTCGTATTTATCCACTTTTGCTTGTAAATTAATAAAAGACTGCTTCAGATTCTCAACAGAATTTTTTAAAGAAGCCTCATGCTCCGTTCTTAGCTCGATAGTGATCCCAGAACTTAAAATATTTGATGAGTTTTGTATACTGTGATTTAGGCTTTTTAACACTTGCTTTTTTTGTTCTATTTCTGATTGTATATCAGACATAGACGTAACGAAAGATTTTTTTTCCTTTAACAAAGTAGCTAGCTCAACCTCTATATTTTTTATATCTTTTATTCCTTTGAGTATTCTTTCATTTTTAAGTATCTCTTTCTCTTGATTCTTGATTGTTTCTTGTTGATTTAATATCTGTTCCTTTTGTTCGAGACACTGAGTTCAATTCTGCTTCATTAAAGCGTTATAAGCACTGAAACCCTCCATTTTGAAACCTCTTGAACGGGTTAACAACTCACTAAGTTTCGATATCTTGTATGTAGTTCAATTCTTATTTGAAGCTAACTCTTCTTTAGCCGCGTTAAACTCCTTTTCTAAGTCCTTTAACAAAGTGTCAGGTTTATAAGACACTGCGTTATTTAAGAATTCTATCTCTTCATCAAACATTACTTTTAATATTGAAACCCTTCTTGCTCAAATTGCAGCTTTACGCTTATATTCCGCAGCCTTTGATACCTTCTTAGCCTCCTCAATAATCTTCTCGCCTTCTAATTTTAACTCAGATACAGTAGTGTTATTCACTCTTAAATATTCTTCAGCATCTTCTTTTTTTTGTCGTAGATATGAAATTTGATTTAGTAAAGCCTCCTGCTCCATTAGATTATCTAGATAGACCTTAGCATCAGTACCCTTTGTTAGTAGTTGTATCTTTTTTTCAGTCTTAATGTTTTCCTGGTTTATATTTAAACATAACCTTCACTCACCCTGTAAGCG